>VBCL01000073.1 GCA_005888865.1 Betaproteobacteria bacterium
AAGGTCGGCAAGACCGACGTCCGGCTCGAGGTCGAGCTCTCGTTCCTGCTGCTTCCGCTCAAGGGCCCGATCGAGCGGGCGATCGACAAGGAACTCGATACGCTATTCAAGAAGGCGTAGGTTCAGGGCTCCGGGAACGGGTCACTATCTCCGGCGAAGATCGCGTTCATCAACGCGGTCTCGCGGGTCTCGACCGTTGCCAGGAATTCTGCGGCGCCGTCCATGCGGCGGAATGCGGCGAATCCCCGCTCGAGAAGATCCTGCAACGCGCCGAAACCCGCCAGGCGCGCCGGCTGTCGCATCGCCGCCAGCGCCGAACGGACCAGCGGCTTGCCGACGTAGCGGTCGAGCGCGTGTCCAACGGTCACGATGAGCGCAATCTGGCGTTCGCGCGATCGTCTCTCGTCCTGCTCGCGGTAGGCCTCACAATAGGAAACGACCGACAGCGGCGTAGCTGGACCAAGTCGTTCGAGCAGCGCGCGATCGAGCTCGTGCGAAAGGACCGAGAGTTCCATCGCGCCGGCGATCGTCGCAAGCACGCCTTCGGGCAACACCTTGCTCATGAGCGGAACCACGCGCGCGAGGTCCGCGTCGCGGCGCGAAAAATCGCCAGGACCGTAGAGATCCGTGCCGAAGAATGCGATCGCCGCAGCGTAGCGCGGATCACGCGCGAGATCGGCATAGGTTCCGTTGAGCCTTCTCGATTGCCACTGCGCGAGACGGTCGAGCGCGGCGGCAAGGGCGGGCGATGCGGCGCGCTGCTCGTGCAACGCGCGAGCGCGCTGCAGTTGGCGGATGAGCTCTGTTTGGGCGGCGGTTTGCACGGCGCGGAAGGCCTCGTGAGAAGCGCAACGTTACACAGCGGTGGGTTTGGGCCAGATTAAGGGGCGCGAGGCGCTCGGACGTCTGAATGATAGGAGACAACGCTGCGGCGCGCCCGCTTCAATCTCGACCCCGCCTATGCAGCTCCGACCCACCGTTTAGATTGTTTTGTCTAACCGCGCGGGCTAGAGTGCCTCGCAGTCACGGCGTTCGCCGCGTGGCTTCGTCATCGTGTCGAACTCCGCCCCGCCCGCGTTTCGCGTCGGCCGCCGCACCTTTCTCAAGGCCGGCGTCGCGGGCGGCGCGGCGCTGTTGCTGGCGCGCTGGCTGTATACGTCGACGAGCGCGTCGCCGCAACCGCCGCACTCCGCTCTCGATGCCGCGGCGCGAACGATCATGGCCGCGATCATTCCCGTGCTGCTGGACGGCGCCTTGCCGACGGGAGCCGACCCGGCGACGGCACGCGCCGAGACGCTCGTCGCGGTCGAGCAGGCGATCGCCGGCCTTCCGCCCGCGGTCCGGGAAGAGTTGGCCGAATTGTTCTCGCTGCTCGCGTTTGCGCCAACGCGCTGCCTCCTCGCCGGCGTCTGGTCGCCCTGGTCCGAGGTCTCGACGGACGCGATCGCGGGGTTTCTCGCGCGCTGGCGCGACAGTCGCTTCACCCTCCTGCGCTCGGCGTACGGCGCGCTGCATCAACTCGTGCTGGGGGCCTGGTACGCCCAGGAGCGGGCATGGCCGGCCATCGGCTATACCGGCCCGCCGAACCTTTCGGTGGGCTGATGGCCGATATTTTGCGTCAGTCGTCTTTGCCTGATCCTTTCCGCGCAGCCTCGAGTGCTGGATGGAAGGTGCTCGACGCATCGACTCTCACTGAGGATCGCGACATCGAGGCGGACGTCGCCATCGTCGGCACCGGCGCCGGCGGAGGCACCGCCGCCGAGATCCTTTCGAGGGCCGGTCTCTCGGTGGTCATGATCGAGGAAGGGCCGCTCGCCACCTCGTCCAACTTTCGCATGCGTGAGGCCGATGCGTATCCGCAGCTCTACCAGGAGTCGGCCAGCCGCAAGACGAAGGACAAGGCGATCAACATCCTTCAAGGGCGCTGCGTCGGCGGCGGCACAACGGTCAACTGGACGTCGAGCTTCCGCACGCCGGTCGCCACGCTCGAGCACTGGGCCACCGCATTCGGCCTCGCCGGGTTCGGCGCCGACGATCTCGCGCCGTGGTTCGATCGCATGGAGCGGCGTCTCGGCATCGCGCCGTGGCCGGTCGCACCCAACAAGAACAACGACACGCTGCGCCGCGGCGCACAGGCGCTGGGAATCAGCGTCAGCGCGATCCGCCGCAACGTCAAGGGCTGCTGGAACATCGGCTATTGCGGCATGGGTTGTCCGACCAACGCCAAGCAGTCCATGCTGGTGACGACGATCCCCGCCGCGCTCGAGCGTGGAGCGATGCTGCTGACGCGCACGCGCGCGCTCAAGCTGGAGCACGTCAACGGCCGCGTCGGTGCGCTCGCCTGCGTCGGTCTCGACGCACGCGGGACCGATCCCACGCTGCGCCGAATCACGGTCCGCGCGAAAACGTTCATCGCGGCGGGTGGGGCCATCGGGACGCCGGCGCTTCTTCTTCGGAGCAACGTGTCCGATCCGCACGGCGTGGTGGGCAAGCGCACCTTCCTGCATCCGACCGTCGTGTCGGCGGCGCTGATGTCCGAGCGGGTCGACGGTTTCTCCGGCGCGCCACAGACGATCTATTCCGATCACTTCCTCGGGGACGATCTGTCCGGGCCGATCGGCTACAAACTCGAGGTGCCGCCGATCCATCCTGTACTTGCGGCGATCACGCTCCCCGGCCACGGGGCCGCGCACGCGCGCTGGATGCGCGATCTGCCCCACATGCAGGTCATCATTGCACTCTTGCGCGACGGCTTCCACCCCGACAGCCCGGGCGGCACCGTCACGCTGCGCGGCGATGGCACGCCGCTACTGGACTATCCGCTCAACGCTTATTTCTGGGACGGCGCGCGGCGGGCGCTCGCGACGATGACGGAGATCCAGTTCGCGGCCGGCGCGAAAACCGTCATGCCGGTGCATGCATCGGGGGTGACCTACACGCGCTGGCCCGATGCACGCGCAGGGCTCGCCGCGTTGACGCTCGCCCCGCTCGTGACACCGGTGGTCAGCGCGCACGTCATGGGCGGGTGTCCGATCGGCCCCGACGTCCGACGCGCCGCGGTCGACCCGAGCGGCCGGTATCATCACCTCGACAACCTTTACGTGCTCGACGGTTCATTGTTTCCCACCAGCGTCGGCGCAAATCCGCAACTTTCGATCTATGCGATTACCGCGAAGCTCGCGAGCGGGCTCGTCACCATGCTCGGTCGCGGACCGTCCGGCTAAATGCTTCGACCCCACCGTGGCGCACCGCGATTAGGCGGATTGCTCTAATGCTCCGCGCTACAGTGAGCGTGTAGTTCAAATCTCACCAAGGAGCATGAACATGCTGAAGCAAGTTGCGGGCAACCTCAACGCCAACCGTGTCGCCGACGCTGCACTCGCCGCGTCCCGCCAGGTCTGGCTCGCTGGACTCGGGGCCGCGATCGTCACGCGCGAATGGGCGCGCAGCGACGCCGGTCATGCGTTTCGCACGCTCGTCAAGGAAGGTCAAGGCGTGGAAAAACGCGCCATTCGCGTGATCGGCCGGCAAGTCGATTCGTCGCTCGCCCTCGCGACCACCACCTGGAACAAGGCACGCCATACTGCACTCTCGACCGTCAACGGACTGGTCGACGCGGCTGCGGTGGCACTGCCCAAGCTCAAGGCGCCGTCCGTGCCTGCGAGCAAGTCGGCTGCAAAGCCCCGTAAAGCGGCGCGTGCAAAGCCGCGCCAAGCGCGGCGAGTCAAGCGCTCTGTGAGGAAAGTGTAAGACGAACGTGGTGTAAGATCGCCGGGAAGAATTGCACGACAACGAGAGGAGCGCCATGCCGGGAGGGGCATCGCCCCGGGCCGCGAGAACCACGCGGGTCCGGAAACGGCGGTCGACCCGCGCCCGCATTGGCCTCGCTCTCGCGGGCGGCGGCCCGCTCGGCGGAATTTACGAGGTCGGCGCGCTGCTCGCGCTGGCCGAGTCGCTTCAAGGTGTCGACCTCAACAACCTCGACGTCTACGTCGGTGTATCGTCGGGGGGCTTCGTCGCCGCTGCGCTGGCGAACGGCATTTCGCCGGCGCAGATGTACCGGCTGTTCATCGCGGAGGGTCGCGACGCGGCGTTGGCACCGGGACTGTTCCTGCGCCCAGCGTTCTCCGAGTTCTGGCGTCGCGCGCTCTCGGTTCCGCGTCTGGCGGCCTCGGCCGCCTCCGAATTCCTGCACGCTCCGTTGCGTCAGGGAGCGCTTGGCTCGTTCGCGACGCTCGGGCGCGCCGTGCCCACCGGATTGTTCGATCAACGCGCGATCCACGCCTTTCTGGCGCGACTGTTCGCCACATGCGGGCGCAGCAACGAGTTCCGGCACCTCCGGCACAAACTCTTTCTGGTTGCGACCAATCTCGACAGTGGCGCATCGGTGACCTTCGGAACACCGGGTTTCGACCACGTCCCGATCGACAAGGCGATTGCCGCGTCCGCGGCGCTGCCGGGGCTGTTTCCTCCGGTCGAGATCGACGGCGAACACTACGTGGATGGTGCGCTCAACAAGACGCTTCATGCCTCGGTCGCGCTCGATCAGGGCGTCGAGCTGCTGTTTTGTGTGAATCCGCTCGTGCCGTTCGATGCCAATGCCGCGGCGCGTCGCCGGCGGCTGACCGTCGAGAAGATCAATCACGGCGGCCTGCCGCTCGTGCTCGCGCAGACATTCCGGGCGATCATCCATTCGCGGATGAAAGTGGGGATGGAGAAATACCGGCAGCAGTATCCCGACGCTGACATCCTGCTCTTCGAGCCGGAGCGCGAGGACGCCGACATGTTCTTCGCCAATATCTTCAGCTACACCCACCGGGCGAGTCTGTGCGAGAGTGCCTATCGGAACACGAGACGGCGCTTATTCGAGCAACGCCACACGCTCGCGGCGCTGCTTGCCCGGCACGGCATCAGTCTCGACCTCGCGAAGCTCGAGCAGACGAACCGTCCAATTACGCTCGCTCTCACCGATCCGAGGCCGCTGTTCATCGGCACGCCCAACGTGAAAGGCACGGCACGAGCGCTCGCGCGCACGCTCGATGCCCTCGAGCTGTGGCTTCACCATGATCCGGCAGAGGGCCGTGCCGAGCGACCGCGCGCCGCGCTCGCGTAGACCGCGCGCCCCGTCCGAACCTACAATCCTGTTTTTCTCTTAACCTCGGGCCCCATGGCGGAGCGCAAACGCCCGCGGCGCACGCGCGAACGCATCCTGGAGACGGCGCTTCTGCTCTTCAACCGTCTGGGCGAGCCGCATGTCACGACCGCGGACATCGCCATCGAGATGGAGATCAGTCCCGGGAATCTGTACTACCACTTCCGGAACAAGGATCAGATCATCGCCGAGCTTTTCGCCGCGTTCGAACGGCGACTCGACGGCCTGCTGACCCTGCCGCAGAAGCGCCACGCGGGCGTCGAGGATCTGTGGCTGCTGTTGCATCTCCTGTTCGAGGCCATGTGGGAACATCGCTTTCTGTTTCGCGACCTTGACGAGATCCTGTCGCGCAACCGCAAGCTCGCGTCGCGCTTCACCGCGATCCTGCGCCGTGGCGTGGGCACCGTGGTAGAGTTGTGCCGCGGAATGGTTGCGAGCGGCGCGATGCGCGCGTCCGAACGCGAGATCGGCGCGCTCGCCGACAACGTCGCTGTCGTTGCGACCTACTGGATCTCGTATCAGAAGATCTCTGCTGGCGAGCGCGCGGAAACAACGGTGAGTCTCGACCGCGCCGCGTACCAGGTCCTGTCGCTGATCGCGCCGTTCCTGCACGGTGAGGCCCGCGCGCTGCTCGACCGGTTGAGCCAAGACTATCTATAACAACTCTGCTGAAGAGGCGCCGCATGGCGAAGCAATGGTTGAAATTCCCTCACGCTGACAAGGCCTATGCCTACGACGGCGCGGCGCTCAAAAAACACTGGGAGCGCCTTCACCGCGGCGACGGCGAGCCGTTTCCTAAGGACACCGCCGTCCAGGATGCCTGGCGCCACTATCATGCCGGCGAGTTCCAGCGGGCGGTCGAAGCCGGCACTGCGGCCGGAGGGCCCGGCGTCAATGCCGCGGTCAAGGCGCAGGCGATCTACGCCAACTACGTCGAGAAGGCGGAAAAGGCGAAGCTCTCGCTTTTCGAGGAGGCGGCGGCGTGGGCCGGCGAGCGCCGCAGTAGCGCGCCCAAGGATCCGAACGCGCACTACCTCTACGCCTATGCCCTCGGTCGTTACGGCCAAGGCATCTCGGTGGTCAAGGCGCTGGCGCAGGGATTCGGCGGCAAGATCAAGGATGCGTTGACCACCGCGCTCAAGCTCGCGCCCTCGCACGCCGATTCGCATATCGCGTACGGCGCGTATCAGGCCGAGGTGGTGAACAAGGTCGGCGGACTCGTCGCCGGCATGACCTACGGCGCGAAGAAGGACTCCGCGCTCGAGCACTTCCAGAAAGCGCTGAAGCTCAACCCCGATTCCGCGATCGCCCGCATCGAGTACGCCAACGGTTTGATCCTGCTCTTCGGCAAGGACAAGATCGAGGAGGCCACCAAGCTCTACGAGCAGGCCGCGAAGTGCAAGCCAATGGATGCGATGGAAAGACTCGACGTCGAAATGGCCCGATCCGAGTTGGAATAGCTCCGGACGGCCAAGCCTCGCAGCTCGCTGCCCTACACCAAAGCGGCGTGTTCGAATTCGTCCGCCGTCGGCGGCTGATCCCACGGCCAGGGCGCCATCAGGGTTGCCAGCGCGAGCTTCTCGAACTCCGCCGCGAAATTCTCGATCACACGCTCGGGATCGGGGCAGAGCGACTGATCGGTGATCAGGCCGAATTGCACGTCTCCCGCGTACGTCATGATCGACACCCCCATGCCGATATCGCCCGACTGCGGCACCCAGAACATGAGGCGATCGATTCTTGCGCCGGCGAAGTACAGCGGTTGTTGCGGCCCGGGCACGTTGGTCATCACCGCCGTCGCGTTCTTCGCCAGCATCGCCAGCAGCCGCTCTTGCAGGATTTGCGGCCCGGCACCCATTGCGGCGAGGATGCCGAGTGCGATGATGGGCTGATAGGACCCCTTGAGCGAGCGCATGTTGGCGCGGACCGTATAGAGGCGCTCCACGGGGTTCTCGATGCCGATCGGCAGATCGAGGAACACCAGCCCGAACTTGTTGCCGAGCCGATACGCCTGCTCCGGCGGGCGAAGGTTGACCGGAACCATGGCCCGAATCACGACGCCATCGACGGAATCGCCGCGGCGCACGAGATACTCGCGCAGCGCGCCGGCCACCGACGAGAGCAGGACATCGTTGACCGACGACCCGAGCGCCTTGCCGATCACCTTCACTTCATCGAGTGGAAGCGGTGGCGCCCATGCGACCCGTTTGGCGATGCCGGGCTTGCCCTTGAAGCGCGTTGCCGAGTCTTCGCGCATAAAGGCGAGCTTGGCGAGCTCGGCGGCAAGCGCCCCGCCCTGTTCGGCCAGGGCCACCGCCTTTGCGGGATCGTGCAGGAACTGCGCGCCTTTTTCGAGCAGCGTCGAGCCCGCCTTCGACGCCATGTCCAGCATGCCGGCCAAGGGTGCCATGAGCTGCCCGAGCGGATCGTCCTCCGCGTCCGCGCGTTTCGATGGCGGCAACAGCACTGCACCGGGATCGCCCGCGGCAGGGTCGGTGTCGGTCATCGACAGCAGCACCTGAATGAGCGCGATACCGTCGGCATAGCAATGGTGGATGCGCAAGACGACCGCGCAGCCGCCCTTGTAATTCCGGATCAGCTGGAACTGCCACAATGGATGCTCCGGATCGAGCGGCGTACCGACCAGCTTGCTCACCAGCGCTTCCAGGTCGGCGTCTCCCGCGCCGTGCGGCAGAACGATCCGCTTCACATGACGCGCCAGATCAAAACGCTCGTCGGTCTGCCACTGAAATCGGTCTGCCACTGAAACCCGCTGAGTGTCGGCAGCGGCCGTTGGCCGAAGCGCGAGAAGCGCAGGAACCGCGACGCGATGGTCGAGCGCAATTGGGCGAGAGTGATCTGCTCGCGCAGGACGAGCACGCCGCAGATCACCATGAGGTTGCTCGGCCGATCCATGCGCAGCCAGGCAACGTCGACGCTGGACATGCTTTCGTTCTTTTTCTCGGCCATGGCGGACGCGGTTTGCGGGTAACTCGCGGGTCGCGCTAAAGTAGCATAGAAGGGTTGGCGTCGAAACGGACGCAGCGATCGATCCACGAGGAGGAATTCATGGCCGCCGCACCCAAGGACCTGAAGGCGAAATTCGAAGCCGCTACCGTCGCCGCCAAGCAGACCAAGAAGCGGCCCGACAACCCGACGCTGCTCAAGCTCTATTCGTACTACAAGCAGGCGACCGAAGGCGACGCCAAGGGTGACCGACCCGGCGGCTTCGATTTCGTCGGGGGCGCAAAGCATGACGCCTGGTCCAAGCTCAAAGGCATGAGCAAAGACGAGGCGATGCAGAATTACATCAAGCAGGTGGAACGGCTGAACCGGGACTAACGTTCCACCGTCGACACCGAGAAGCCTGGCGCGACGACCGCGATGCGCGTTACGGCAGCGAACCGCGCCCCACGCTGCGCGCGGTGGTTGCTTTCGACTTGCCGCGCTTTGCGGCGCTTCTGCCTTTCTTCGCGGCCGGCGGGACCGACCGCGCTCGAGTGAGACCTTGCTGCTTGAGCAGCGCATTGACCGCTTCCGACAACGCGTCGACGCGCTCGGTCAGCCGCTTGACGTCCTCCGAGGAGTAGACGCCGAGGCGTCCGAGCGCTCGCGCCACGCGATTCTCGAACACCTGCTCGAGCTTGTCCCACGTTCCGCCGGCCATCGCTTGCATTTCCTTGGCCTTGGCTTTCGCGGCGTCGCGCGCGGCATCCGCGGTGCCGGCCGCGGACGCACGCGTCTTCGCTTCGAGACTCTCGCCCTGCTGTACCAGCGTCTCGAACACTTTCGCGCCACCTTCCTGGGCCTTCGCGAACGCGCCCAGCCCGGCGAGCCAGATCTTGTGCGACGAATCGAGAATGGCTTGCGACAGGTTCTTCGCCGGTTCTACCGGCTTCGAACCGAACTCGGCTTTTGCTTTCTTCAGCATCTTTAGCTCTCCTCGGGCAAGTCGCGTGCGCGACCTTTTCAATTGTAGGCGCCGCGGTTAGAACAATCATACTAAACCGCGCTGCCGAGGCGCCGCCGTATAATGGACGCCGCTTTGCGCCCGGTCACCCGAGCCGGCCCGAACCGCGGCCGAGAGAGCCGCGTCCGGGACCGCCCGCAAGAGCATCAAGGAGGAATCGCGATGGCCTATTTCGTCACCGGCGGCACCGGTTTCATCGGCCGCTTTCTGATCGAAAATCTGCTCAAGCGCGGCGATCCGGTCTATGTTCTGGTCCGCAAGGGATCGCAGAAGAAACTCGCAGCGCTGCGCGGGACCTGGGGCGCCGACGAAGACCGGGTGATCGCCGTAGTCGGCGATCTCACACAACGTAATCTTGGCGTGCCGGACGCGGAGCTCAAGAAGCTCAAGGACAAGATCAAGCATGTGTTCCATCTCGCGGCGGTTTACGATCTCTCCGCGAGCGCCGAAACGCAGGAGCAGGCCAACATTGACGGAACGCGGCACGCGATCGAGTTCGCGGAGGCCGTTCGCGCGGGCTGCTTCCACCACGTGAGCTCGATCGCCGCGGCCGGCCTCTACGAAGGCACGTTCCGCGAGGACATGTTCGAGGAAGCCGAGGAGCTCGACCATCCGTACTTCAAGACCAAGCATGTGTCCGAAGGGATCGTGCGCAACGAGTACAAGCGGCCGTG
>VBCL01000536.1:0-1545 GCA_005888865.1 Betaproteobacteria bacterium
GTTGCCGATTTCCTGGTGCGCACTTTCCCCGATCGATTCATCGCGACGGCGTCGAGGCACCGGCGCAAGGGCAGGATATTCATCGATTACCTGCGCAATGCCGTCGGCGCGACGGCGATCGCTCCATACGCACTCCGCGCGCGCGCCAACGCACCCGTGTCGACGCCGATCACCTGGGAGGAGCTCGCGGCCGGGGATCTGCGCTTCGACCACTTCAACGTGCGCAACATCCCCGAGCGCCTGAGCCGCATGCGCAAGGATCCATGGGCTTCGTTCGACGCGACCAAACAGAGCGTGACCCGGGCGATGATCAAGCGCGTCGGCTCAGGGTTGCGCGGATGAGCCTCGACTCCACGACCGCGCAGCAGCGAAGCACGCGGCGGCGCGAGTCCTCTGCTGGAGCATTGCCTGGTCGCCCGGACCCTCTCGACGCGAGCGCGGCGGAGCCTCCACCGACACCTACGCCCCTGGGCGTGCGCATTACGTCGCTGGGCGTACTGGCGCTGATCGCGGTGATCGTGTTCTTGCACTGGGCGCAGGGGGTGCTGATACCCATAACACTCGCGATCATGCTGAGCTACGCCCTGACGCCGGTGGTCGGCTGGCTCAAGAAGCGAGCGAGACTGCCCAAGGCGGCCGGTGCCGCGCTCACACTGGCCGTGTTGCTGAGCGGCCTCGGCATCGGAATCAGCTCGCTCCAGCCCGAGGCTCTCGACGTTCTCGATACCATTCCTCAGGCCGCGCAGAAATTGAATTCGGCGCTGCACGGCGCTCCAAGCGATCCTGCGAGCCTATCGGAAAAAATCAAGAGAGCGGCCCGCGAAATCGAGAACACCGCCAATGCCGTCGACGCGGCCGCGCCGGCGTCCCGGCGGGCGGATAGCGTTCCGAAGAATGTCCCCGAAGCGCACCCCTTCAGAGTGCGCGATTACGTCATGCTGGGCACAGCGAGTCTCATTACCGGAACCGGCGCGCTGCTGGCAACCATCGCCCTGGTCTATCTCCTCTTGGTCGCCGGAGACAGCTTCCGGCGAACCCTGATGCGGATAAGCGGCGACAGCGTGTCGGAAAAGAAGCTTACAGTGCAGATGCTCGACGAGATCGAAATGCAGATCCAGCGTTATCTGCTGGTGCAGATCGCGATGGGTATTCTCATGGGCGTCGTCGCGTGGTTCGTGTTCGTCTCGGTCGGATTCGACAACGCCTTGTTCTGGGCCTTCATCGGAGGTGTCCTGCATCTGATTCCCTATGCCGGACCCACGTTCTTCGTCGCACTGACCGGGCTGGTCGCCTATGTGCAATTCGACAGCGTTGAACCGGTCGCGATCATGGTGGGCGGACTGCTGGCGATCCTTGGCTTGATCGCATTCCTGCTCGTGCCCTGGTTGACCCAGCACGTCGGCCGGATCAACGCGGTGATCGTACTCGTGACGCTGCTCGTCTGGGGCTGGCTCTGGGGCGTCTGGGGCCTGCTGCTTGGCGTGCCGATGGTCATGGCCGTCAAGGCCGTATGCGAACGCTTCGAGGATCTGCAGCCGATCAGCG
>VBCL01000536.1:1568-3460 GCA_005888865.1 Betaproteobacteria bacterium
GACAACCGCAGCATCTCCACCCGTTGATCGACATCGCGCGTGACACCCCGGCACCCACGCGAAAAAAACCCTGCCGCCGAAGTGTCAGAGTCGTTCCTACAGCTGCTTCAGCGATGCGCTGATTGCGGTAATCGAGCCTCGTGCGGCATCGTAATGGTTGCAGCCGCACGCCACATTCGTGAATCGGCTGCTGATTCCTATGAGAGGAGTATGCGAATGAACTGGGATCGTGTAGCAGGCAACTGGAAGCAAGTTACAGGTCAGATCAAGCAGCAGTGGGGCAAGCTCACCGACGATGCGTTGACCGAGATCAAGGGTCATCGAGAGCAGTTGGTAGGCAAGATTCAGGAGGCCTACGGCATCAGCAAGGAAGAGGCCGAGAAACAAGTCAAGGAGTGGGAAAAGCTGCACTAGCCGCCGGGGCAGTTGATCTGCCCATCGTCGGCCTACATATTCGCGGTAGCGCTTACGGCTTTGCCGGTGAGCCGTGAACTACCGCGCCAATCTCGCCGTCCTGTTCGAGCACCCGGAGTGGCAGAAGCCGCTTTTCCGGGCGCTCGATCATAGGCAGGTTCGCTACCTTCCGGTCGATCTCAAGAAAGCCGCGTTTTCCGACGACGATTCGCCGCTCGCCCCGCTCTATTTCAACCAGGCGAGCCCGTCGGCGTACGTCCGGGGCAACACGCGCGCCGTTCCCTACGCGCTTTCGTACATGCGTGCGCTGCAGATCCGCGGTGTGCGCGTGCTCAACGGCGCGGACGCCTTCGCGCTGGAATTGAGCAAGACGGCGCAGGCCGCGTTGTTCCATCAGCTCGGGGTGCCGGCGCCACGGGTGTGGACCTTCAACGATCTCGACGCGATTCGCGCGCGTGAGACGGAGCTCACCTATCCGGTGCTGCTCAAGCCCGAGCAGGGAGGCAGCGGCGCGCGGATCGTGCTCGTCGAGAGCTTTGCGCACCTGGAGACGCTCCTCACGCAGCGTCCCGAGCATTGGCTCCCTGACAACCTGCTGCTCCTGCAGGAGTACTTCCCTACGGACCCCGCCAAGGGCATCGTGCGCATGGAATTCCTCGGCGGCGAGCTTCTCTATGCGATGCGCGTGATCTCGCATGGTCGCTTCAACCTGTGCCCCGCGCCTGTATGCAATCCGGAAGATGGCGAAGGCGGCGTGTGCGAGATTCCGGTCGAGGAGAGCGGCGCGCCGCCGGTCGAGTTCTATCCGTATCCCGACGTTCCTGTAGGCGCCGTGGAATGGGGCCGGCGCATCATGGCGGCCGGAAAGCTCGACGTGGGAGGGGTCGAATACCTAGAAACGCAGGACGGGCGACTCATGTTCTACGACATCAATGCCAACTCCAACCTGCGCCCGTCCATCGCGGAGTCGTTCGGCTTCGATCCCTTCGAACGCGTGGTGGACTTCCTCCTGCACGAAATGAAGCGCAGCGCCAAGGCCGCGCCGCGGGCCGCCGCCACCGTGTAGCGCCCGCATCGTCACATCCCGGGTTGTCGTGCGGCCCGGTCCTATCCGAAGGGATGCATTTCAGTGCAAACTTCGGGAACGCCGATGCGGCGCGTGTGGCATGTTCATCAGTCGTGCCTTTGGCGAAGAGCCATGGCTGAACGCGGCAGAACAACAAGGAGGAGTGCGCTCATGAACATCGTCCGTCGGTTCGCATCCTGGTGCATCCTGTTCCTGTCGATGCTCACCGCCGCCACCGGCGCCCTGGCGCAGGCGTGGCCGACGAAGCCCGTGACGCTGATGGTGCCTTTCGCACCCGGAGGAACGACCGACATCGTCGCGCGGCCTTTCGCGCAGGCGTTCTCCGAGGAATTCGGTCAGTCGTTCGTCGTCGACAATCGGGCCGGCGCCGGCGGTACGCTGGCGGCGGGGA
>VBCL01000074.1 GCA_005888865.1 Betaproteobacteria bacterium
CCAGCAGCCGGCCGGCGAGGCTCACCTGCGTGGACAGCCGTGCGCCCTTGGTGCCGATCGGATCCTTGATCACCTGCACCAGCAGCGATTGGCCCTCGTGCAGGATGCGCTCGATCGGCTTGGTTTCGTGACCGTTCTGGCGGTGCTCCCAGATGTCGGCGATGTGCAGAAACGCCGCGCGCTCCAGGCCGATCTCGACGAACGCCGATTGCATTCCGGGCAGCACCCGGGCGACGCGGCCGACGTAGATGTTACCGACCAGTCCACGCGCTGACACGCGCTCGATGTGCAGCTCCTGCACGATGCTCTGCTCGAGCACCGCCACCCGCGTTTCCTGCGGCGTCACGTTGATGAGGATTTCGTTGGCCACCGGGTCGATCAGAGCACGGTAAAGCCGATCCGCGACAGGATCTCGGCGGTCTCGAACAGCGGCAGGCCCATCACGCCCGAATAGCTGCCGTCGAGATGTTGCACAAACGCGGCAGCCTTGCCCTGGATTGCGTAACTGCCGGCCTTGTCGAACGGTTCACCGGTCGCAATGTAGCGCTCGATTTCATCTTTCGGAATCACGCGAAAGGTGACGCGCGAGCTCGAGACGGCTTGCACGAGCTGTGCCTGCCAGCGGATCGCCACGGCGGTGAGGACCTCGTGCGTGCGTCCCGAGAGCGCGCTTAGCATCGCGATCGCGTCGGCCGCGTCGCGCGGCTTGCCCAGCACCGCACCTTCGAGCACGACTTCGGTGTCGGCGCTGAGCACCGGTTTCGGGGCCAGGGCACGCCTGCTCATTCGATGCCAGCCGACCGACGCCTTGAGCCGTGCGATGCGTTTCACGTATTCGAGCGGCGCCTCGTCCTTGCGTGGCGCTTCGATGATGTCCTGTTCGCGCCCCGGCGCTTCGCGCAGCAGCAATTCGGTGAACTCGACGCCGAGCTGGCGCAGCAGCTCCTGCCGGCGCGGGCTCTTCGAGGCGAGATACACCGAGGGGCGCTCGGTGAGCAGGAACGGGTCGTTCATTCGCGGTGGTAGGGATGGCCCTGCAGAATGCTCGCCGCGCGATAGAGTTGTTCTGCGAGCAGAACCCGCGCGAGTCCGTGCGGCAATGTCAGCGCCGAAAGCGCCATTATGACATCGGCATCGCGCTTGACCACCTCCGCGATTCCGTCGGCGCTACCGATGACGAAGGCGATCGCTTCCGCGCGATCGCGCCACGTGCGCAGCCGCTCGGCGAAGCGCGCTGTCGTCCACGCTTCCCCGCGCTCGTCGAGCGCGATGAGGCGCCAGTCTTTTGTCGCCGCGACAATCCGGCGCGCTTCCGCCGCGAGAATCTGGGGAACGCTCCGACCGCGACCGCGGGGCTCGGGCTTCACTTCGAGCAGTTCCAGCGCAAACTCGCGCGGCATGCGCCGCGCGTAGTCGTCGAAGGCGGCATCGACCCACGCGGGCATGCGCACTCCGAGCGCGACGATGCGGAGCTTCATGAGCGTTTGACCCGGTACGGATGTAAAGCGCGGGACCGGGCGACGCCGCCCGTTACGCCGGCGCCGTCGCCTTTACGCGCGGACCGCGCTTGACCGGTGTCCACAACTCTTCGAGGTTGTAGTACGCGCGGGTGGCGGGCTGCATGATGTGCACGACGATGTCGCCGCCGTCGACCAGCACCCACTCGCCCGATTGCTCGCCTTCGATGCCGGTAATCGTCGCGCCCGCCCCCTTGAGCGCATCACGCACGTGATTCGAGAGCGCCTTCACCTGTCGTGGAGATTCGGCGGTGGCGATGATCAGCGTGTCGTAAAGGCTGGTCAGCTTGCGGACATCGAGGACGGTGATGTCGCGGGCTTTGATGTCTTCGAGGGCGGCGACGGCGGTTTTCTGGATCTTGTTAAGACGCATCCTGGGGCCGATACAATTGGTTGCGATCAATATAGTCCAGAACCGCTGCGGGAAGCAAACCGCGCGCTTGCTCGCGGCCCGCCGTCCCGAGCGCAAGTGCGGCGCGGATCGCGCGCGCTTCGATCGGCTGCGGCGTTATCGCCACGCGCACGATCGATCCGGCGAGTGTGCGTTCCAGGCGTGCGGTGTCGGTCGTGAGCCGACGCTCCCAATGTACCTGTAGAGGAGCGGGCAGGCCGGCGTCGGTCGGCGCCGCGCCCGGACGCTCGACGACGACGAAATGTGCCAGTGCGAACAGACGCTCCCAATGCCACCATTGAGCGAGACCGGCGAAGGCATCGGCGCCGATCAGCACCGCGAGCGGTAGCGCCGGCTGCTCCGAATGCAGCTCTTCGAGCGTCGTGACGGTGTAGCTCGGTCCTGCGCGAGCGATCTCGCGCGGGTCTGCAGTGAGACCGGCGAATTCGGCGCAGCCCAACGCCGTCATGGCGAACCGATGCTCGGCGGAGGCGACCGGCGGCGGGCGATGCGGTGGAATGCTGGCAGGAATGAGACGGACCTCCGACAACGAGAACGCCGTCCTGACGTCGGCGGCGAGGCGCAGATGGCCGTAGTGAATCGGGTCGAAGGTGCCGCCCAGAATCGCCAGCACCCGGAGCGCGCGCGTCATCGCGGCAGGTACGGCGCGCGGTGCATCCGTGGGACCGCGAAGGCCGAGTCAGCGGGCATGGCGAGCAGGGCCCGCGACCAGCGCCTCGACGTGATCGAGATCGGACTGAATGATGCGCAGCACTTCATCGTTGATCACCTCCGTGTCACGCAATTGCATGAGCTCCGCGCGCTCCGCGCGCAACGCGGCCAGTCGCAGCCGCCGCTCTGCTTGGTGTGCGGCGTCGATGCGGCTCCGCCGTTCCGCATTGGCCGAGTGGTGCCGGGCGCGGCGCTCGTACTCCTCGAGCAGTGCCCGCGCATACGCCACTTCACCGGGCTCGGAGAGCCGAAGCAACTCCTGCCGGATCGCCAACGCAGCGGCCTGCGCCGTGGCGAGACGCGCCGCACGCTCTTCGCGCTGGGCGATGCCATCGCCGCGAATCTCCAGCCAGCGGATCAGCCACGGCAGAGTGAGTCCGTTGAAGAGGAGCGTGATCACGATCACCGCCGAGGCGAGCAGGATGAGGAGCTCGCGCCCCGGGAATGGCGCGCCCGTCGCGGTGGCGAGCGGAATAGACAGCGCAGCAGCCAGCGTTACCGA
Source organism: Betaproteobacteria bacterium (assembly GCA_005888865.1). Classification (GTDB taxonomy): domain Bacteria; phylum Pseudomonadota; class Gammaproteobacteria; order Burkholderiales; family Casimicrobiaceae; genus PALSA-1003. Next base: position 3,143 of record VBCL01000074.1, read on the forward strand.
GCCGCGGATGCCGGCCCAGCCGACCACGAAGATCGCGCGTGGAGCCTGAAAGCCCTCGCGCTCACGGACGCGTCGCGACAAGAGCGGTGGCAGATACGCTGCGGGATAGACCCACGCCATGCGGAGCAGGATCACCGCCGCGCTGAGCCCTAATCCGAGCAACACCAGGTTCAACGCGTTCGCCTCGGGAACCCGCTCGACGACCGCATGCAAACCGACGCCGAGCAGCAGGAACACCAGCCCGTTGAAGACGTAGGTGAGCATCGTCCAGACCTCCCACGCGTGGGTGCGCGTGGCGACGTCGACGCGTCGCGAGTCGTCGACGCCGGCGTAAAGCCCGGCCCCGACCACCGCGAGAATGCCGCCCAGTCCCAGCGACTCCGCGGCGAGATACGCGGCGTAGGGCGTCAGGAGCGAAATCACCGTCTGTATGGTCGGGTCGCCGATGCAGAAGCGCACCAGACGACCACGCAGCTTTCCGATCGCCCATGCCAGCGCGAGGCCGACTGCGAAGCCGCCGCCCGATACCGCAACAAGCTGCAGCGCGCCGTTGCTCCAGCTGAATGCGCCTGTGACTACCGCTGCCACTGCGAACTTGAAAGCCACGAGCCCCGACGCGTCGTTGATCAGGCTCTCGCCGTTCAGGATCGTCGTCATGCGCGCGGGCACCTTGAGTTTTTCCGTCACGGCGCTGACCGCGACCGCGTCGGTCGGAGAGATCACGGCGCCCAAGGCGAACGCTGCGGCGAGCGGCAGCGAGGGGAAGAGCCAGTGCACCAGATAGCCGACTGCGACGACGGTGAGCAGCACGAGGCCGAACGCGAGCAGCAGCACCGGTCTCAGCACGCCGAGCAGGTCGCGTTTGGGAATGACCCAGGCTTCTGCGAAAAGAAGCGGTGGAATGAACAACAGGAAAAATACGTCGGGCGGTACCTCGAGCGACTCGAACAGCGGCAGAAACGACAATCCGATGCCCGCCGCCACCTGCAATATCGGCAGCGGCACGGGCACCAGCTTGCCGAGGGCACCGACCAGCGCCACCGCGAGCAACAACCCGAGAGTGATCTCGATGATTCCCATTTCGCTATTCTACCCGGGCGCGATGGGCTCGCCGCCGCGCGCAGCCGGTTAGGTTCCTTTGTTCAGAACCGGGATCCGGGCGCCGCGAGAAACGCGACTTCTTCAGGTGTCGAAGGGCGACCGAGGATCGCATTGCGATGCGGAAAGCGGCCGAAGAGCCGGATCACTGCGGCGTGCCGTTCCGCCCACGGAAGCGGGTCGGCAAGGCCTGTCTCCTCGCGCAGCCGGCGGAACAGCGCGAGCGATTGCTCTTGCGCGTACGCTGACTCGGCGTGCGCGTATGGCAGGTACACGAACCACCGCTCGAGAGACGCGAGCGCGCGATCCTCGCCGCGCGCGACCATATCTTCCGCGATGGCAAGCGCCTGTGTGTCGCCCGCGAAGGCGCGCGGCGAATCGCGGAAGCTGTTGCGTGTGAACTGGTCGAGCAGCAGGATTCGTGCGAGTGCGCCGCGCGGCGAGGCCCAGTCGGCGAACCCGCCCGCGAGCGCGGTCTCGATCGCGACGCCGAACCGGGCCCAGATCTCGGCATCGAACGCCGGATCCTTGCGAAACCAGACGCTGCGGCTCACTCCATGCTCGGGCGTGCCGGGTCGTCCGAACCAGAATTCGAGAATCTCTTCCTGCATTGGCATGAGTAGCGAGGCTCGCCCGGGGCGACTGATCACTGATATAGTGCCACGCGTTCGCTATTGCAAGTCGAAAGTCGTGACCTCGCCCCGCTGGGTGCGAGGTGCTGCCGATGCGCACTTCCTATCGCGATATCTTCCTGCTCGCCTGCTGTCAGGCGTTGCTGCTGGTCAACAACTCCGCGTTGATCGCGATGAACGGTCTGGTCGGATACGCACTGGCCGCGAACAAGGCGCTGGCCACGGCCGGCGTCACCACTTTCGTGCTTGGCTCCGCGGTCGCCGCGATGCCGGCCGCGCTGTGGATGGCGAAAGTCGGTCGGCGTCGTGGCTTCATGACCGGCTCGGCGGTCGCCATCATCGGCAGCGGTACTTGCGCGCTGGCGCTCGCGCTGTCGAGCTTCGCGCTCTTCTGCGTCGGTACCGCGCTTGTCGGGGTCTACACCGCCTTCGGGCTGCAATATCGCTTTGCTGCCGCCGAAGTCGCCTCGCCTGATTTCAAAGCGAAGGCGATTTCGCTGGTGCTGGCCGGCGGCATCGCGGGCGGCTTTCTTGGCCCCGAAGCGAGCCGTTGGGGCAGGGACCTGCTGCCGGTACCGTTTCTCGGGTCGTTCCTCATCCTCGCCGTCATCGCGGTCTGCGCGCTGGCGGTGCAGTCGCGGGTTCGTGTTCCGATGCCCGCGCTCGCCGAGTCCGGCGGCGGCAGACCGCTCTCCGAGATCGCGTCGCAGCCCGTGTTTGTCGTCGCGGCGATCGCCGCGGCGCTGGGTTACGGCGTCATGAATCTGCTGATGACCGCGACGCCGCTGGCGATGAGCTTCTGCAACCATCCTTACGCTGCGGCGGCGTTCGTGATCGAATGGCACGTCGTCGGAATGTATGCGCCCGGATTTTTCACAGGGAGCGTGATCCAGCGTTACGGCGCGCTCAGAGTGATCATCTCCGGCTCGTTGCTCGCTGCAGCCGCCGTCGGTGTGGCGCTTGCCGGCAATCAGATCGGCCACTTCTGGGCGGCGCTGGGGTTGCTCGGCATCGGATGGAATCTCATGTACACCGGAGGAACGACGCTCCTGACCGACGCCTATACGCCCAGGGACAAGGCGAAGACGCAAGGACTCAACGACTTCATCGTCTTCGCCGTGATGGGCGTCTCGTCGCTGTCGTCGGGTGCGCTGATCGATGCGGCCGGTTGGGAGCGCATGAACGCGGTGGCGCTGCCGTTCATCGCGATCGTGGCCCTCGCTGCGATGTGGTTTGGTGCGCTTCGCCGCAGGCAGCGCGCCGGAGGTCCGGCGCGCCCCAAGGCGAGCTGACACGGCGCTTGGCGGAAGGAAAGGCGATGACGGAACTCGACGCCGAGACGCTTCGCGGCTGGGTGGGAAAACGCGAGATGGGCACCGACGTGATCGATGCGCGGCCGGTGGCGCTGCTCTCTGCCACGCTCGATCGCGACGATCCGCCGCCGCAGCCCGGCGATGTGTTGCCGCCGCTCTGGCATTGGCTCTATTTCCTTCCCGCCTATCGCCAGTCCGAGGTCGGCCCGGACGGCCACGCGAAACGCGGCGGCTTCCTGCCGCCGGTGCCCCTGCCGCGGCGGATGTGGGCGGGCAGCCGCATCGAATGGCAAGGGCCGCTCGCGATCGGCGACGAGGTGAGTCGCAACTCGAGCATCGTCTCGATTGTGCCCAAGCATGGCCGAAGCGGAGACCTGGTGTTCGTCGTCGTGCGGCACGAGATTTCCACTGCGGCCGGTCTTGCGCTGGTCGAGGAACACGATATCGTGTATCGCGGTCTCGGCGCTCCGGAAGGGGAGCGCGCCCCGGCGGCGAGCGGTGCGCAGTCCGTTGGTCCGGCCGCATGGACGCGGCGCGTCGTGCCCGACGATGTGCTCCTGTTCCGCTATTCGGCGCTCACCTTCAACAGTCATCGCATCCATTACGACCGGCGCTACGTCACCGAGGTGGAGGGGTACCCGGGTCTGGTCGTTCACGGACCGCTGCTTGCGACACTCCTGGTGGATCTGCTGCGGCGACAACACCCGGACGCATCGCTGCGTCGCTTCGAGTTCCGAGCGATGGCCCCCCTTTTCGACGTTGCGCCGTTCGACGTGTGCGGCCGACCCGAGGGCAACGGTCAGGTCTCGCTCTGGGCGCAGGGACCGGATGGCGCGCTCGCGATGCGTGCGACGGCGACGTTGACGTGACCTGATGAGCATTGCGAAATTGGGCGACTTTGCCGTAACACTTTCGTCATTCCGACAATGAAATCATGCGACCGCTGGACGGAACCCTCGTCGTCTCGCTCGAGCACGCCATCGCGGCGCCGCTTTGCACGCGCCAACTAGCCGACCTCGGCGCGCGCGTGATCAAGATCGAGCGGCCCGGTGTCGGAGACTTCGCTCGCGCCTACGATGAGCGCGTACGCGGCCTGTCCTCGCACTTCGTGTGGGTCAATCGGTCGAAAGAGAGCCTGACGCTGGACCTGAAGCAGAAATCGGCCCGGGACGTTTTGCATGCGCTGATCGCGCGCGCCGACGTGCTGGTGCAGAACCTGGCGCCCGGCGCCGCGGCGCGACTAGGCCTCGGCACGAGCGCGCTGCGGCCACAGCACCCGCGGCTCGTCGTCTGCGACATCTCCGGCTATGGCGCGGACGGTCCATACCGCGACAAGAAGGCCTACGACTTGCTGATCCAGAGCGAAGCAGGCTTCCTGTCGGTCACCGGGACGCCTGACGATCCGGCGAAGGCGGGTTGCTCGATCGCCGATATCGCGGCCGGAATGTATGCGTACAGCGGCATTCTCGCGGCGCTGCTCCAGCGTCAAAAGACGGGGGAAGGCTCGAGCATCGACGTCTCGATGCTCGAGGCCCTCTCCGAATGGATGAGTTACCCGCTGTATTACGCGTTCGAGGGTGCGAGCCCGCCGGAACGTTCGGGTGCCGCGCATGCGACCATCTACCCGTACGGACCGTTCGAGGCGGGCGACGGCAAGATCGTGATGCTGGGATTGCAGAACGAGCGTGAGTGGGTGATGTTCTGCTCCGAAGTGTTGCGCCGGCCCGAGCTTGCCGCCGATCCACGTTTCGATGCCAATGCGCGCCGTCACGTCAACCGGGAAGCGCTGCACGCGATCATTGTCGAGGCGTTCCGGACGCTGGCCGCCATGGAAGTCGTCGAGCGGCTCGTCTGGGCGCACCCGCAACTCGAGGCGCGCCGCCGCTGGGCGCGCGTCGACTCCCCGGTGGGTCCGCTGCCCGCATTGTTGCCGCCCGGAGCGAGCGATGTCTTCGACTATCGCATGGGCCCGATCCCGGCGCTCGGGCAGCACACCGAGGCAATCCTGCACGAGTTGGGTTACGACGACCGCGCAATCGCCGCGCTCCGCGCAGACCGAGCCGTGTAGCGGCGCGAGCCCGCAGCGTCGCCCGTCGCCCCGCGAGCGAAGCGATGCGGGGATCGCGCGAGGCGAGTCGACGCTGGCGGCCGACACGCGACATATCATTCGCAAATGCGGTTCGATGAGGCCGCGGCTCGCAACGGATCACCCGGGATCAACGCTTCAGGGTTGGCCGCCCGGGGCCACGCTTCCCGTCGCGGGCGCGGCCGGGAACTGCCAGTAAACCTGGTCGACCGTTTTGCTCGCGTGCGCGCGGACGTGGGCTTTCAGGCCTTCGCCCAGCGC
>VBCL01000539.1:0-407 GCA_005888865.1 Betaproteobacteria bacterium
CGCCGGCCGACGACAGCTCATTCTCGGGAAGTGGAATGGCCCAGGCGAGCACTCCGGCGCCGAAGCCCTCGATGAAATAATCGAAGCCCCAAGGCGCCCGCGCCATCCCGACGTCGAAGCTGACCCGGGGCGCTGTCTTCCAGCCGGAGATTTGCTCTTCGAACAGGACACGGGGCAACCCAATGGCTGTCGCAACATTGTTCGCGGTTCCGACCGGCAGCAATGCGAGCGGTACGCTCCGCCCGAGCACGGCCTTGACAACGCGGGCAACCGTGCCGTCACCCCCCGCGATGACGACGAGCTCGGTCGGCTGATCCAGGGCGGTCGCCCAACCCTTCTCCTTGGACGACTGATACCGTATGCCGTACCCAGCCGTCCCCAGCATGGCCAGAAGCGCCTCGCGATCG
>VBCL01000539.1:521-2843 GCA_005888865.1 Betaproteobacteria bacterium
GGGAGGGCGAACGTGCGTATTCTGATCACCAACGACGACGGCGTTTACAGTCCCGGTATCGCTGCCCTGGCGGAGGTGGCGGCCCGCTTCGGCGACATCCGGATCGTCGCACCGCACGTCGAAATGTCCTCCGCGGCGCACTCCATCACAGCGTCCCGGCCCCTGACCTACAAGCGTACGCCGCTCAAGGACGTGGAGGCTTATCGCGTCAATGGCACGCCCGCGGATTGCGTCGCGATTGGCGCGTACCACTGGGAAGGCGTCGAGCTTGTCCTGTCGGGAATCAACCTGGGAAGCAACCTGGGCAACGCGATCTGGTATTCGGGGACGCTCGCGGCGGCCAAGCAGGCTGCGCTGATGGGCATGCGGGGCATCGCCATCAGCACGCCGGCGGTCGGCGAGGAGCTCAAGTTCGACGCCATGAAACCCTGGATCAACCGGCTACTGGAGTTCCTCGTGCCGGCGAAGGAACTGACGCTCGTCAATGTCAATCTGCCGGCCAAGATACCGCATGGCGTGCGATGGACGCGGCAGTCGGTGCGCCACTACGACGGCAAGGTCGTCCCCGGGAAGGACCCGATGGGACGAAGCCTGTTCTGGTTCACGGTGACCCCCATCGAGGAGATCGAGGAGGGGACGGATCGCTGGGCCGTCGAGCAGGGCTACGTCTCGGTGACGCCGTTACGGCTCGATCTCACCGACGAAAAACAGCTCGCTCAAGCCTCTTCCGCCCATTCTCTGGCCGAGCTTTCCTTCGCCTGACTCCAGCGGTTCGTCGAGATCTTCCTGCATCCAGACCAGGGTGCAGAAGATTTCCGGCGGTGCAGCCTCAGGAGGTTGGGCGGGTGCATCGACGGCCGAGGCCGCGAACCCCGCGTCCTCCTGAGAAATTCCCGCATCCACAGGGGCTGCTGACGGCGCAGCCCGCGCGCGATGAGTGCTCATCTATTCCCCTGCCTCAAGGGCCGCCGCCCCGGCGGAACAGGCCTACGATCAGGGACACCACGAACAGCACCAGGAAGATGAAAAAGAGAACCTTGGCGATTTCGGCAGCACCCGCTGCGATGCCACCGAAGCCCAGTACTGCCGCAATGATCGCGACGATGAAAAATACCAGCGCATAGTAGAGCATCGTTACTCCTTTCTTTGTCAGCCGACTGGCGGCGTGCGCCGTACTGCCGAATCTGACGCGACTCCGCTCGCGGCCCCGCCCAATGCGACAGGTGCGCGCGATCGTCGACACGCGACGCCATCCTGCCCGGCACCCCTTTGACTGTCTATCCGTCGTTTGCTGATCTTCTCTAGGACAATCGGGCGATCGCGTTCGGAATTTATCCGACCCTGGACCCTGTCCTACGCCCAAATCAGATCGCGTCCGATGGCGAAGCCCGATGGAAAAGTCGCAGTATCGCTTGGGAGGTCGACCGCTACGAGGTACGAGCGTCTTCGACCGTGACCGCAGTCTGCGAGGAGTGTTTTGCAGCCGATCTTGCATAAGACAAGGTCTAGATCATGGCTCGCTCGCTCTGGAAAGGCGCCATCAGCTTCGGGCTCGTCAATGTGCCGGTCGAGCTGTTTCCCGCCGAAGAACGCAAGGAATTCCAGTTTTCGATGCTCGACAAGCGCGACCTCTCGCCGGTCGGGTACAAGCGCTACAACAAGAAGAGCGGCAAGGAAGTTGCGTGGAACGACATCGTCAAGGGCTACGAATACGACAAGGACCGGTACGTCGTGCTCACCGAAGAGGACTTTCGCCGCGCCAACGTCAAGGCGACAAGGACGATCGACATCAAGGCATTCGTCCCGGCGAAGGAAATCCCGGCGCAATACTTCGAGACGCCCTAATACCTGGTACCGAGCGGGCGCGGTGAAAAGGTCTACGCGCTTCTGCGCGAGACGCTCAAGTCGACCGGGCGCGCCGCGGTCGCGCAGGTCGTGATCCGAACGACGCAACACCTGTGCGTGGTCGCTCCGATCGGACGCGCTCTGATGCTCATCACCCTGCGCTACGCCGATCAGCTACGCGGCACCAGCGGCTTGCCCGCAGAAAGCCTCAAGACCGCGGGCGTGACCAGCAAGGAGGTCGACCTCGCCCAACGCCTGGTCGACGACATGACCGAGCACTGGAAGCCCGGGGAATTCAAGGACACCTACCATGAAGACCTGATGCGGCGGATCAAGGAGAAGATCAAGAGCGGCGAGACCGAGGAGATCACCAGGCCCGAGGGCGAAGAAGCCGAGAAACCGCGCTCGGCGCAGATCATCGATCTCGCCGCGCTGCTGAAACAAAGCCTCGACAAAGGAGCGCCGCGGACGAAGACC
>VBCL01000075.1 GCA_005888865.1 Betaproteobacteria bacterium
CTCACCTGATCTCCGCGACGGTCCCCAACTGCGTCTCCTACGATCCGACCTTCGGCTACGAAGTCGCGGTGATCGTGCAGGACGGTTTGCGCCAGATGTATGCCGAGCAACGCGACGTGTACTACTACCTCACGCTGATGAACGAGAATTATCAGCATCCTGCGATGCCGGAGGGCGCGGCGCCGAACATCATCAAGGGCATGTATTTGCTCAAGGCTGCAGGCGGCAAGGCCAAGGCGCCGCGCGTGCAGCTACTGGGGTCGGGCACGATCCTGCGCGAAGTGATCGCCGCGGCCGATCTGCTCTCGAAGGACTGGGGGGTCGAGGCGGATCTCTGGGGCTGCCCGAGCTTCACCGAACTCTCGCGAGAGGGCTATGCGGCGGCGCGCTGGAACATGCTCAACCCGACGGCGAAGCCTAAGCCGTCGCACGTCGAGACCTGTCTGAAGGATACACAGGGTCCGGTGATCGCCGCGACCGATTACGCACGCGCATTTGCAGAGCAGATCCGCGCCTTCGTCCCGCGCCGCTACGCCGTCCTCGGGACGGATGGATTCGGTCGCTCGGACACGCGCGAGAAGCTCCGTCGTTTTTTCGAAGTCGATCGCCACTACGTGACGGTCGCCGCGCTGAAGGCGCTGTCCGACGAGGGCGCGCTACCGGCGGCGAAAGTCGCCGATGCCCTCAAGAAGTACGACATCGACCCGGCGAAGCCGGTGCCGTGGACGGTCTAACCGGCGCCCGATACTAACAACCAAGATCTTCACCACAGAGAGCACAGAGACCACAGAGAAGTCTCGAGGAACGGATTCTCCTTGGGGTCTCTGTGTTCTCTCTCGTCTCTGTGGTGAATGTTCTTTAAGACACCCATGAGCACAATCGAAGTCAAGGTTCCCGACATCGGCGACTTCAAGGACGTGCCAGTGATCGAAGTCTTCGTCAAGCCGGGCGACGCGGTGAAGGCGGAGGATTCGCTGGTTACGCTCGAATCCGACAAGGCAACGATGGATGTGCCTGCGCCGGCGGCGGGCACGGTGAAGGATCTCCGGATCAAGGTGGGCGACAAGGTCAGCGAAGGCAGCGTCCTGCTGACGCTCGAGGCAGACGGTGCCTCCGCGGCGAAGCCCGCACCGACGCCTGCGCCACAGCCGTCCTCCGCTGGGGAAGCGGGCAAAGGCCCGGCATCATCACAACCGGATCGTGGCAAGCCGTCCGACGTTGCTCAGAACAGGCCCGTCGAATCGCGAGCACCCACGCCGGCATCGGGTGGCGGGAGCGTGACGACGGTGAAGGTCCCGGACATCGGCGACTTCAAGGACGTGCCGGTGATCGAGATCTTCGTCAAGCCCGGAGACTCGGTCAAACCCGAGGATGCCCTTGTCACGCTCGAATCCGACAAGGCGACCATGGATGTTCCTGCGCCGTCCGCAGGTGTGGTCAAGGAGCTCAAAGTCAAAGTTGGCGACAAGGTCAGCGAAGGCAGCGTGATCCTGACGCTCGAAGCGGCAGGCGCTGCAACGAAAGCGGAGGAAAAACCGGAAGCGGCTGCGCCGACGAGCACGCCGCAGCCCTCCCCCGCACAGCAGCCCGCGCGCGGCGAGGCCAGGGAAGCGCGACCCGAAGCCGCCGCGCCGGTCGATCGCGAAGCGTTCAAGGCGGCGCACGCCTCGCCTTCGGTTCGCGCCTTCGCGCGCGAGCTGGGCGTCGACCTCGCAAGGCTCAAGGGTACCGGGCCGAAGGAACGCATCCTGCAAGAGGACGTGCAGCGCTACGTGAAGCAGGCACTCTCGAGCGCACCCGCGGCGACCGCGGGCGGCGCGACGACGGGCGCGGCGTTGGGTCTCTTACCCTGGCCACAGATCGATTTCGCCAAGTTCGGCGCGGTCGAATCGAAGCCGCTGTCGCGCATCAAGAAGATCTCGGGTGCGAACCTGCACCGCAACTGGGTGATGATTCCTCACGTCACCAACTGCGACGATGCCGACATCACCGAGCTCGAGGCGTTTCGCGTGCAGTTGAACAAGGAAAACGAGAAGTCGGGCATCAAGGTGACGATGCTCGCGTTCCTGATCAAGGCGTGCGTCGCTGCACTGAAGAAATTTCCCGACTTCAATGCCTCGCTCGATGGCGAGAACCTCGTCTACAAGAAGTATTACCACGTCGGCTTCGCCGCCGATACGCCCAACGGACTGGTGGTTCCGGTCGTGAAGAACGCCGATCAGAAGGGGGTGCTGACGATCGCCAAGGAAATGGGCGAGTTGTCGTCCAAGGCCCGCGAGGGCAAGCTCGGGCCGACCGACATGCAGGGCGGCTGCTTTTCGATCTCCAGCCTGGGCGGCATCGGCGGCACCTACTTCACGCCGATCATCAATGCGCCCGAAGTCGCCATTCTCGGTGTGTGCCGCTCGAGCACGCGACCGGTATGGGATGGGAAGCAGTTCGCTCCGCGCCTGATCCTGCCGCTGTCGCTGTCCTACGATCACCGCGTGATCGACGGCGCCACCGCGGCGCGCTTCAACAGCTTCCTCGCGGCGCTTCTCGCCGACATGCGGAGAACCGTGCTTTGAGATCTCTCTTGCTGGCTGCGGTGCTCTTTGCCGCGGCGGTGGACTGCCAGGCGGCGCAGGAGCTCGTCGCTCGCAAACGGACACCGAGACACAGACCAGGCAGAGACTTTCTCTGCGCCTCCGTGCCCCCTGTCAAATGAGAAGGCCCCAATGAGCACAATCGAAGTCAAGGTTCCCGACATCGGAGACTTCAAGGATGTGCCGGTGATCGAAGTCTTCGTCAAGCCGGGCGACGCGGTGAAGGCCGAGGACTCGCTGGTCACGCTCGAATCCGACAAGGCGACGATGGACGTGCCTTCGCCGGCGGCGGGTACGGTGAAGGATCTCAAGGTCAAGGTTGGTGACAAGGTGAGTGAGGGCAGCGTGATTCTTACGTTGGATGCGGCAGGTGCCGCAGCCGCGCCGGCGAAGCCTGCCTCCCCACCGCCCACGGCGGGCGAAACGAGCCGGCCCGCCGACGCTTCGCAGTCCGCGCGCGCGACACCGGTCGAAGCACGACCCCGCGCGCCGGCGCCGAGCGGCGCGACATATTCAGGCAAGCCCGACATCGAGTGCGAGATGCTTGTTCTGGGCTCAGGCCCGGGCGGATACAGTGCCGCGTTCCGCAGCGCGGATCTGGGCATGAAGACCGTGCTGGTCGAGCGCTATCCGACACTCGGCGGCGTGTGTCTGAACGTCGGCTGCATCCCGTCGAAGGCGCTGCTGCACATCGCCGCCGTAGTGGATGAAGCGAGGCTCCTGGCCGAACATGGCGTGGCGTTCGGATCGCCAAAGATAGAGCTCGAAAAGCTGCGCGCGTGGAAAACCAAGGTCGTGGGCAAGCTCACCGGCGGCCTCACTGGCATGGCGAAGGCGCGCAAGGTCGAGGTCGTGCGCGGAGTCGGCGCATTCCTCGACCCGCATCACGTCGAGGTCGAGCTGACCGAAGGTCCTGGCCACGCGAAGAGTGGAACGAAGAAGGTCGTGCGCTTCCAGAAGGCGATCATTGCCGCCGGCTCGGAGTCGGTGCGCCTGCCATTTCTGCCCAATGATCCGCGCATCGTCGATTCGACCGGCGCGCTCGAGCTGCCGGCGCTCCCAAAGCGTCTGCTCGTCGTCGGTGGCGGCATCATCGGTCTGGAGATGGGAACGGTGTACTCCACGCTCGGTGCGCGCCTCGACGTCGTCGAAATGCTCGACGGGCTGATGCTCGGCGCCGACCGCGACCTCGTGAAAGTCTGGGAGCGAATCAACAAGCCGCGTTTCGATCGCGTGATGCTGAAGACCAAGACCGTCGGCGCCGAAGCGAAGAAGGACGCGATCCACGTCAGCTTCGAAGGCGAGCAGGCGCCCTCGGGACCGCAACCCTACGACATGGTGCTGCTCTCGGTGGGCCGCAGCCCGAACGGCAGGAACATCGGCGCGGACAAGGCCGGTGTGGCCGTCAGCGACCGCGGTTTCATTTCGACCGACGCGCAGATGCGCACCAACGTGGCGCACATCCACGCCATCGGCGACATCGTCGGTCAGCCGATGCTCGCGCACAAGGCGGTGCACGAGGGCCACGTGGCGGCCGAAGCGGCCGCTGGCGAGAAATCGTTCTTCGACGCGCGCGTGATTCCTTCGGTCGCATACACCGATCCCGAGATCGCCTGGGTCGGGCTCACCGAAGACGAGGCGAAGACTAAAGGGGTCAAGGTGCAGCGGGCTCAGTTTCCGTGGGCAGCATCCGGGCGCGCCATCGCCAACGGCCGCGACGAGGGCTTCACCAAGCTGCTGTTCGACGACGCGACCCACCGGGTCGTCGGCGGCGGCATCGTCGGCACGCACGCCGGCGATCTCATCAGCGAGATCGCGCTGGCGATCGAGATGGGCGCCGACGCGGTGGACATCGGCCGAACCATCCACCCCCATCCGACGCTGTCCGAATCGGTCGGCTTCGCCGCCGAGCTGTTCGAAGGCGTTTGTACCGACTTGCCGCCGGCACGAAAGAAATCATGACCCAGGACGAACAGAAGAAATTGGTCGCGCGCGAGGCGATCAAGTACATCGTCGAGGACTCCTATCTCGGCGTGGGCACCGGCTCGACGACAAACTTTTTCATCGACGAGCTCGCGAGAGCCAACAAGCGGCTGCGCGGCGCCGTAGCCAGCTCGATCCAGACGGCCGAGCGCCTGAGGAGTTGCGGCATTCCGGTAGTCGAGCTGACCGCCGTCGATGAGCTTCCGGTCTACATCGATGGCGCGGATGAAACCACGGCACACGGCGCGATGATCAAGGGCGGCGGCGGCGCGCTGACCCGGGAGAAGATCGTCGCGGCGGTGGCCAGGAAGTTCGTATGCATCGTCGACCAGTCGAAGCTCGTCGGCGTGCTCGGAAAGTATCCCCTGCCCGTGGAGGTGATCCCGATGGCGCGGGGCCACGTCGCGCACGAGCTCGTCAAGCTCGGCGGACAACCGATGCTGCGCGAACATTTTCTCACCGACAACGGCAATATTGTTCTCGACGTGGAGGAGCTGCGTATCCTCAATCCGGCCGACCTCGAAGCGAAGATCAACAACATCGCGGGCACCGTCACCAACGGCCTTTTCGCGCGGCGCGGCGCCGACGTGATCCTGGTCGGCACCGATAATGGAGTGCAGACGCTGGACGCCCACAAGTTCTAACGAACGGCGGATCGAAGTCGGCGTCGATGCGCCGGCGTACAATAAGCGCATGACGAACCTCAACGTCCCGGGGCTCGATCTTCCCGCGTATATGCGCGAAGTCGGCGAGCGCGCTCGTGCCGCTGCGCGGGTGCTCGCGCGCGCGGACGCCAAGGCGAAGAATGCAGCGCTGGACGCGATCGCGGCCACCCTGATCCGCGACGCCGACAAGCTGCTCGCGGCCAATGCGCTCGACGTGACCGCGGCGCGCGCCGCCGGCAACGACGCGGCGTTCGTCGACCGCCTCACGCTCCAGGCATCGACGATCCAGGCGATGGCCGCTGGCGTACGGCAGGTCGCGGCACTTCCCGATCCGGTGGGCGCGATCGGCGACCTCGAATACCGGCCGACCGGGATTCAGGTCGGACGCATGCGCGTACCGCTCGGGGTTGTCGGCATCGTCTACGAGTCGCGCCCCAACGTGACGGTGGACGCGGCTGCCCTGTGCCTGAAGTCGGGCAACGCGTGCATCCTGCGTGGGGGCTCGGAAGCGCAGCATTCCAACCACGCGATTGCGGCGTGCGTGCACGAGGGGCTGCGCATAGCGGGTCTCCCCGAAGACGCGGTACAACTCATCGCGACGATCGACCGAGCGGCGGTTGGGTTGCTCGCGACCATGGACAAGTACGTCGACGTGCTCGTCCCGCGCGGTGGCAAGGGCCTGATCCAGCGCGTGACCGACGAGGCGACGGTGCCGATGATCAAGCACCTCGACGGCGTGTGCCACGTTTTCATCGACGAATTTGCGGACGTCGAGATGGCGGTCCGTATCGCCGACAATGCGAAGACGCAGCGTTACAGTCCCTGCAACACCATGGAGACGCTGCTCGTGCACGCGAAGATCGCGGCGCGGGTGCTGCCGCCGCTCTCGAAGATCTATATTGACAAGGATGTGGAGCTTCGCGGCGATGTCGAGGCACGCGCCATCGTGCCGCAGATGAAGATCGCCACGGAAAAGGACTGGTACACCGAGTACCTGGGGCCGATCCTCGCGGTGCGGGTCGTGCCGTCCCTCGATGCCGCGATCGAGCACATCGCCCAGTACGGCTCGCAGCACACCGACGCCATCGTCACGGACAACTACAGCAACGCCATGCGCTTCCTGCGCGAGGTCGACTCGAGCTCGGTAATGGTCAACGCGTCGACGCGCTTTGCCGACGGTTTCGAGTACGGTCTCGGCGCGGAGATCGGCATCTCGACCAGCAAGCTCCATGCGCGCGGGCCGGTCGGCTTGGAAGGTCTCACCAGCCAGAAGTGGGTTGTGCTCGGCTCCGGGCAGGTGCGCGGATAGCATCGCCGTCGGCTTGCGCATTTCGGCGAAATGCCCGGTTGGCGCACGTGCGCCGCGCCCGCCGTCACGGGTGGCGCGGCGAGGGAGTCGTGGGTTGACTCCCGAAGCCGCGCCGGGACCCGTAGGCGGGCGCTTCCGGCGCCCGGGCGCCGGAAGGGCATTCGCCGATAAGCCCGCCCACCGTTACCAATCATCGTAGAGTGCCTTTGTCCTCCTCCGTCTCCGCCTCCATTCTCACCAACACTGCGATCGCCGCGTCCAAGGGCTTCGGCTGGTTCGTCACCGGCTCGCCAACGCTCTTCGCCGAGACGATCCACTCGCTCGCCGACGTCGCCAACCAGATATTGCTCAAGATTGGGGAAATACGCGGCCGGGGCGGTCCGGATGCCGAACACCCGTTCGGCCGCGGTCAGGAGAAATTCTTCTGGGCGCTGGTCTCCGCGGTCAGCGTGTTCTTCATCGGCTGCGGCGTGAATGTCTATCATGGCGTGCACGCGCTCCTGAATCCGGAAGCGGTGGAGCCCTTCACGCCGCTCGTGCTGGGCTTGCTCCTGTTCGCGATGCTGCTCGAATCCTTCACGCTGGTGGTCGCGGTGCGCGAGATCGGCGGATGGAGGAGCGTGGTAGCGAACCGGCACCGCACCACGGTGCTCGCCGTAGTGCTGGAAGACGCAGTGGCGCTGCTCGGCATTCTGCTAACCTTGCTCGTCGCCGGCGTGTCGTTCATCCATGGTCCGCACCCTGCGTTCGATGCAACAGTGGCCATCGCCGTGGGCGTGCTGCTCGGGATCATGGCGCTGTTTCTCGCGACGCTCAACCGGCGGCTGTTGATCGACACCGCCGATGCCGATCTCGACCGCGCCGCGACGCAATTTTTCGCCCAGGCGGGCATCAAGGTCGATGTGACCTCGGTCGTGATCGACGACGATCGCTGTATCGTATTCGCCCGGGCGACCGCGCCCGTCGACTCGCACGCGCTGGGCGAAGGCCTGAAAGCCCACGTCCGCGCGCACGCGAGCAAAACGGTCGACCAGGTTTACTGGCAGTTCCCGGCCGCGCCCGCGACGGGAAGCGTGGCCCCGGGCGGCCAACCCTGAAGCGTTGATCCCGGGTGATCCGTTGCGCGCCGCGGCCTCATCGAACCGCATTTGCGAATGGTATGTCGCGTGTCGGCCGCCAGCGTCGACTCGCCTCGCGCGATCCCCGCATCGCTTCGCTCGCGGGGCGACGGGCGAGGCTGCGGGCTCGCGCCGCTACACGGCTCCCTCTGCGCGGAGCGCGGCGATTGCGCGATCCTCGTAACCCAACTCGTGCAGGATTGCATCGGTGTGCTGCCCGAGCGCCG
>VBCL01000076.1 GCA_005888865.1 Betaproteobacteria bacterium
CTTCCTCCACGATGGCATGCGCATCTGCCTTGCCGAGCTTTTTTCCAAGCTCTGTCGCGATCGCTTCGGCGAGGATCAGGCCGTGAGTGAGATCCAGATTGGCGGCCATTCTCGCCGGGTCGACCTGCAGACCTTCGACGATGGCGATCGCCTGCGCCAGCGCGCCCGCGGTCAGCGTGCAGATGTCGGGCAACGTTTCCCATTCGGCGTGCCAGCCTCCCAGGCCGCGCTCGTGTTCCTGCACCATCGCCGAGAGCATCACCGACACCAGCGCGGGCACGCGCGTCGCGGCCGCGAGGATGACCGCGGAGCCGACGGGATTGCGCTTGTGCGGCATCGTCGACGATCCGCCGCGCCCCGCGGCGGACGGCTCGGACGCTTCGCCGATCTCGGTCTGCATGAGCAGCGACACGTCGCGCGCCAGCTTTCCGAGCGTCCCGACGAGCAGCCCCAGCGTCGTGGCGACTTCGGCGATGCGGTCGCGCTGCGTATGCCACGGAACGTCGGGCACTGCGAGGCCGAGCTCCCGACCCAGCGCCGACGCGACGTCGAGGCCGCGCTCGCCGGATGCGGCGAGCGTGCCGACCGCACCGCCGAATTGCAGCGTGAGCACACGGCCTCGGAGCTCCGCGAGCCGTTCGCGGTGACGCTCGATTGCGGACAGGAATCCCGCAGCCTTCAACCCGAGCGTCACTGGCGGTCCCTGCTGCAACCAGGTGCGTCCGGCCAACGGCGTAGACGCGTGCGTCTTCGCCAGTGCGGCGAGGGCCGTTGAGAACCGGTCGAGATCGCTGTCGATCGCACTCAGCGCGGAACGAAGTTGCAGCACGAGCCCGGTATCCATCGCGTCCTGGCTGGTCGCGCCCTGATGCACATGACGCGCCGCCCCCGCATCGGCGGCGGCGACGCGCGCGGTCAGGGCTTTCACCAATGGGATCGCGGAATTGCCGGCCTGTGATGCCGCAGCCGCGAGCGCGTCGACGTCGAAGAGCTCGGCCCGGCACTGCGCTTCGATCGCTACCGCCGCAGCGGTCGGGATCACGCCCGCGCTCGCCTGGCCTCGGGCGAGCGCGGCCTCGAAGTCGAGCATCGACTGCAATCGCCCATGATCGGAGAAGATCTCGCGCATCCTCTCCGTCGTGAACAACGGGTCGAACAGCCGCTGCGAACGGCGTGCGTTCAAGACCGCTTCCCCCTTCGCCTAATAATCGAAAAACACCGTCTCGTCCGGCCCCTGCAATCTGATGTTCCACGTGAACACGCTCTTGTCGGTCGCGGATCGGCTCGCGATCAGCGTCGCGCGCCGATCCGCGGGAACGAGATTGAGCACGGGATCCTGCGCGTTCGCCGGATCGTCGGCGAAATACACGCGGGTGATCAGGTGCTTGAGCAGGCCGCGCATGAAGATCGTTACCGCGATGTGCGGGGCTTGCTGCACTCCTCCCGGCCCGGGGACGCGCCCCGGCTTGATCGTCGCGAACCGGTAGCCGCCATTGGCGTCGGTGAGACTGCGGCCGAAGCCGCGGAAAAGCCCTTCGACCGGCTTGTCCTGCGCATCTTCCGGATGCGCGTACTTGCCGTGCGCGTTGGCCTGCCAGATTTCGACGATACCGTCGCTGATCGGCGCTCCGTCGGCGTCGGTGATGCGCCCGGAGAGCGTGATCCGCTCCCCGCTGACGCCGGGAGGGGCCAGGTCCTCGACCGCGAAGCGCTCGAAGCCGATCCGGACATACGGCCCGACAGTCTGCGACGCGGTGGTGAGCAGACTCATGATCGGCTCGATTCCATCGGCGTCGCGTTACGGCCGCGCAGCACGATGTCGAAGCGAAATGCGAGCGCGGTGTCCGGAATCGTCGTCTCCCAGTCGAACGCGGAGACGAGCCGGGCGCGCGCCTTCTCATCCGGGATGCTGGTCACCATCGGATCGTAGGGGATCAACGGATCGCCCGGGAAATACATCTGCGTCACCAGCCGCTGCACCAAGCCGATCCCGAAAAGCGAGAAATGCAAATGCGCCGGCCGCCACGCGTTGTAGTGGTTGCGCCACGGATACGCGCCGGGCTTGATCGTCACGAAGCGATAGCGGCCTTCGCCGTCGGTCAGCACGCGGCCCGTCCCGGTGAAGTTTGGATCGAGCGGGGCGTCGTGGTCGTCGACGGCGTGACGATATCGTCCCGCGGCGTTGGCTTGCCACAGCTCGATCAACGCATGCGCGACGGGCCGGCTGTTCTCGTCGAGCACGCGCCCGGACACAACGATGCGCTCGCCGATGGGCTCGCCCTCGTGCTGGCGCGTCAGGTCGCTGTCGGTCGGCCTGACGTCGTCATATCCGAACACTGGACCGGTAACTTCGGTGAGCGTGTGCGGCAGGAGCACCAGAGGCCGCCTCGGGCTGCGCTTGACCGTCGAGCGGTAGCCCGGATAGAGGTACGCGGGCTGGGTGTCGAAATACGGCCGGCGATAACCGGTGACGCTGGTCACGACCGGCTCCTCCTTGGGCTTGTTCATCGCTCTTCGCTCCTCGTGTGGTCTCAGACGCGTCGAATCAGCATCGCGATCCCCTGCCCCACGCCGATGCACATGGTACACAGTGCGTAACGGCCGCCCGTTCGCCGCAACTGGTAGAGCGCGGTGGTGACGAGCCGCGCGCCCGACGCGCCGAGCGGGTGGCCGAGCGCGATCGCGCCGCCGTTCGGGTTGACGTAGGGCGCGTCGTCGGCGATATCGTGATCGCGGAGGACCGCCAGCGCCTGCGCGGCAAACGCTTCGTTCAGTTCGATCACGTTGACGTCGGCGAGCCTGATGCCGCCCTTGGCGAGCACCTTGCGCATCGCCGGCGCCGGACCGAAGCCCATGATGCGCGGCGCGACGCCGGCGGTCGCCGTGGCGATCACCTGGCCCTTAGGCGTGAGACCGTATTTCTTCGCCGCCTCGGCGGACGCGAGCAGGACGGCACATGCGCCATCGTTGACGCCCGACGCGTTGCCCGCGGTGACCGTGCCGTCCGGCTTGACGATGCCCTTGAGCTTCGCCAGTGCCTCGAGGCTTGTCTCGCGCGGATGCTCGTCGCGGCTGACGACAATCGGCTCGCCTTTCTTCTGCGCCATCGTGACCGGAATGATCTCCTCGGCGAGCCGTCCGGCAGCCATCGCTGCCGCGGTACGCTGCTGGCTGCGCAAGGCGAACGCGTCCTGATCGGCGCGAGAGACCTTGAACTCCGCGGCGACGTTCTCCGCCGTTTCGGGCATCGAGTCGATGCCGTACCTGGCCTTCATCAGCGGGTTGACGAAGCGCCAGCCGATGGTCGTGTCCTCGATCTTCGCTGCGCGGGAGAACGCGCTCTCGGCCTTGCCCATCACGAACGGCGCACGCGACATGCTCTCCACGCCACCCGCGATCACGAGCGATGCTTCGCCGCACTTGATGGCGCGCGCCGCCACACCAATCGCATCCATGCTCGATCCGCACAGCCGGTTGACCGTCGCGCCGGGCACTTCCTGGGGAATGCCGGCAAGCAGGAGCGCCATCCGCGCGACGTTGCGATTGTCTTCGCCGGCCTGGTTGGCGCAGCCGTACACGACGTCGTCGACCGCGCCCCAGTCCACGCCAACGTTGCGCTCCATCAGCGCCTTGATCGGGATCGCGCCCAGATCGTCGGCGCGCACGCCCGACAGGCTGCCGCCATAGCGGCCGAACGGCGTTCGGATCGCGTCGCAGATAAATGCTTCGGACATCGAGTTCTCCAAGCGTATTTCAGGCCGCGACGGTCGCGGTTGCATCGACGAGCGGGACGCCGGTTATCCGCTCCAGCTCGGCGAACGACAGTCCCGGCGCCATTTCGATCACCCTGAGGCCAGCCGGGGTCACGTCGAAGTCCGCGACGTCCGTGTAGATGCGGTTCACGCACCCCACCCCGGTGAGCGGATAAGTACAGCGCTCGACGATCTTGCTCTCGCCCTTCTTGGTCTGGAGATCCATCATCACATACACGTGCTTGGCGCCGATCGCGAGATCCATCGCGCCGCCAACGGCGGGAATCGCATCCGGTCCTCCCGTATGCCAGTTGGCGAGGTCGCCGGTGACCGAGACCTGAAACGCGCCGAGCACACAGTAGTCCAGATGGCCGCCGCGCATCACCGCAAACGAATCGGCGGTATGGAAGAACGAGGCACCGAGCAGGGTGGTCACCGGTTGCTTGCCCGCATTGATCAGATCGGGATCCTCCGCGCCCGCTTCCGGCGCAGGTCCCATGCCGAGCAGCCCGTTTTCGGTGTGCAGGATGATCTCGCGATCCCTGGGCAGGTGGTTCGCCACCATCGTGGGCAGGCCGATGCCGAGATTCACGTACGCGCCATTCGGAATGTCGCGCGCGACACGCGTGGCGATCTGCTCGCGGCTGAAACGTTTCATCGCATGCGTCTCCAGATCGACGATCCCGTCAGGCGGCCGCGCCCGGCGTGGCCATGAGCCTCGTGGCGGCCGGGATCTCGACGATACGTTGAACGAAGATTCCGGGGGTCACGACGTTCTCGGGATCGAGATCGCCGAGGTTGACGATCTCGCGCACCTGCGCAATGGTGCATTTTGCCGCGGACGCCATGATCGGCCCGAAATTGCGCGCGGTCTTGCGATAAACCAGATTCCCCCAGCGATCACCGCGCAGCGCCTTGATGAGCGCGAAGTCGGCACGGATCGGATATTCGAGCACGTAATCCCGGCCGTCGATGCGCCGCGTCTCCTTGCCTTCGGCAAGCGGTGTGCCGTAGCCGGTCGGCGTGTAGAACGCGCCAATTCCGGCGCCCGCGGCACGGATGCGCTCGGCGAGGTTGCCCTGCGGCACCAGCTCGAGCTCGAGCTCGCCCGACCGATAGAGCCCGTCGAACACCCAGGAGTCGGTCTGGCGCGGAAACGAGCAGATGATCTTCTTCACCCTCTGCGCCTTGAGGAGCGCCGCGAGCCCGGTCTCGGCGTTGCCCGCGTTGTTGCTCACGATCGTCAGATTGCGCGCGCCCTGCGCGATCAGTGCATCGACCAGCTCGGCGGGCATCCCGGCGGTGCCGAAACCGCCGACCATCACCGTCGCGCCATCGCCGATGTTGGCGACCGCTTCAGCCGTCGAGGCGACAATTTTGTTGATCATGGGATTCTATGGTGCTGTCGCGCCGGAATGCGTCGATTGTGCGATTATCGGACTTCTGTGCGCTCAACGAACAGTCTAGGGAGGACCGCTTGACGCGTCAAGGGCGATTACCGTTAAATAGTGCGGTTATCGCCCACGCATCCCGCCTCACATCCAAAAGCGTCCGAGCTCAAGCACCGATGGCCAAACCCGCGCCCCGATCACGCAGCGCTACGACCGCAGCCCCCGCCACCCAAGCGGCTCCGTCAGGCATGATCGCGCCGATTGCTGCGCCTGTCACGCCGGCCTCCGAGATCCAGGCCTTTGGCGGCGACCCCAACTTCATGGCCTCGCTCGCCCGGGGTCTTGCGGTGATCCGCGCCTTTACCCAGCAGCGGCGCCAGCTGACCATCGCCCAGTTGAGCCAGCGCACCGGCATCCCCCGCGCCGCAGTGCGTCGCTGTCTGTACACGCTCGCCAAGCTTGGTTACGTCGCGAGCGACGACGGCCGCACCTACGCGCTGCGCCCGCGCATCCTCGCGCTGGGCCACGCCTACCTCTCCTCGACCCCGCTTGCCAATGCCGTCCAGCCGCTTCTCGATCAGATCACGAGCGAGCTGCACGAATCGAGCTCGATGGCAGTGCTGGAGGGTGACGACATCCTGTACATCGCGCGTTCGAGCACGACCACGCGCGTGATGTCGATCGACCTGGGCATCGGCAGCCGTCTCCCGGCGTATTGCACCTCGATGGGCCGCGTGCTGCTGGCCGGCTTGCCCGATATGGAACTGCAAGCGTACCTTTCGCGCGCGAAGCTCACGCGCCTGACCGGCCGTACCGCCGCGACACCCGACGAGCTCATGAGCGTGCTCGTGACCGTGCGGCGCAACGGCTATTCGCTCGTCGATCAGGAGCTCGAAATCGGATTGCGTTCGATCGCGGTGCCGGTGACCGATCGCGAGGGCCGTGCGGTCGCTGCGCTCAACATTGGCACGCAATCGTCGCGCGTGCCGGTTGCCGAGATGGAAACTCGGTTCTTGCCGCTGCTGCGCGCCGCCGCGCACGAGCTGGGGCTCCTTCTCGCGCGCTAAGTCTGCGGGATCTGCGGGTTTCCGGAGGGCGGCGATTCAGCGCGTCGCCACCCCCCGCTCGAGCGCGCGCTCGAGCGCCTGCGCGACGTGCAGCGGCCTGCGCCGAGCACCGTCGCGAATCTGGTGGCGGCAGCTGAAACCGTCGGCGACAATCAGCGTCTTTCGTCCTGCATTGCGCACCGCGGGCAGCAGCGAGGCTTCGGCCATCCGCATCGAGATGTCGAAGTGCCGCGCCTCGTAGCCGAATGCCCCGGCCATGCCGCAGCAGCTCGTCTCCGCGGGCCGCGCGACGAGCCCCGGAATCCAGTTCAGCACCGTCTGCATCGCTGCCGCGGCGGCGAACGCCTTCTGGTGGCAGTGCGCGTGCACCAGCGCCTCGGCCACGAGCGGCCGCAACGCGAGCTCCAGCCGTCCCGCCTCGCGCTCGCGCACCAGGAACTCTTCGAAGAGCAGCGCGTGACGCGCGACCAGCTCCGCGTCCTCGCCGAAGCGATAGGTCAGGAACTCGTCACGCATGGAAAGCAGGCACGAAGGCTCGAGGCCGACGATCGCCACGCCACGGCGCGCGAACGGCAACAGCGCGTCGAGCGTGCGCCGCGCTTCGGCCTTCGCCTCGTCGACGAGCCCCACGGAGAGGAACGTCCGGCCGCAGCATAAGGGACGCCCGCCCGGAACGGCGTTCAGATGGACCCGATAGCCCGCGGTTTCGAGCACACGCCGCGCAGCGCGTGCGCTGTCGGTCGCGAAATAATTGGTGAACGTATCGACGAAGAGGACGACCTCGCGCGCAGCGCCGTCCACTGACGCCTTGCGTGTGGAGCTGCGAAGGTAGTTGCCCTGCCAGCGTGGCAGCCTGCGCCGCGTCGACAGCCCCAGCACTCGTTGCGTCAGCGCCGCAAGACCCGGGATGCGGTCGCGCAGATTCGCGAAGGTCGGGATTGCGGAAATGTATGGCGCATAACGCGGCAGGTACCCGACGATCCGCTCGCCCAGCGACAGAGCATGCCGCGTGCGATACGCGGCGAGCGCTTCGATCTTGAGCCGCGCCATATCGACGCCGGTCGGGCACTCGCGCTTGCAGCCCTTGCAGGAGACGCACAGCTCGAGTGCCGCGTGCACCGCGTCGCCGGACAGGTCTTCCTCGCCCAACTGACCGGAGAGCGCGAGCCGCAGTGTGTTGGCTCGCCCGCGCGTCGTGTGCTGCTCGTCGTGCGTGACCCGATAGCTCGGGCACATCGTTCCTGCGTCGAACTTGCGGCAGTGCCCGTTGTTGTTGCACATTTCGACCGCCTTGGCGAGCCCACGGGATTCGTCGCCACCGGTTCCCGGAGCGCTCTCGCTACCGGTCAACGGATCGCGATC
>VBCL01000012.1 GCA_005888865.1 Betaproteobacteria bacterium
GGTGGTCTTGCTGGTTCCGCCTTTGCGTGATTCTGCCGCCTCGGCCTGGGAAGCCGCTTGAGCATCCACGCTGTCAGGCACCCGCCCGGCCGCCGGCGGCTCCACATTCGCGCCCGGCATTGACTCGCGGACCGTGGCCGGCGAGACGGATGAAGCCTCCGTTGACGGCACCTCCGTGCTCCGCGATATCGACTCTCCCGCCGTCGCTCGCGACTCGGATGAACCCGCAGACGACGGTAGCGGACCCGCGGTCGGTAGCCGATCTCCGGTTGGCGATTGGTTCGGGGTGTCGGCAGTCTGCGCCGGGGCAGCGGGCGCGCTGGATTTGGACTCGGACGCGGTGGCAGGTGGTTCGCCCGTCATGGGTCGTGGATCTGGCGGGCGCGTCGGGTCCACGGACATCCAGTAGGCAGCACCCGCAACAGCGACGACGCCGACGAGGAGCAATGCACGTGCGCGATTAGGATTGCGTACAAGATAGGTCGCACGACCATCAGGTGTCGGGTTCAATGGACCATCATCGCCGTCGCTGGCAGGGTCGGCGTTGGGCACCGCCGCTCGGGAACCCGGGTCCTCGACAATCGCTTGGGGCTCATATGATAGGACTGGCGCCCCCGGAACCGTGTGCAAACGCTTCGCAAGGGCCACGAGAACAGGGTCAACCTTCGTTGGAGCCCTTTCCAAACTTTGCACGATTTCCGTCAAAGCGGCTGCCATCTCCTCCGTGTCGCCTGAAGACAATGGCGCACCACACTGGGAACACTCCGTGGCCCAGACGACGTTGATTGCCTCGCACCGGGAGCACAGAGTAAGGTTCAGCGGCGACCCGCATTCGTTGCAGAACGTCGATCCTTCGGGATTGCCGTGGGCGCAGAAATTGCAGGCAAGATCAGACATCTGGGGCGGTGACGCTTGACGGCGCGGTTGGTACCGCAAGAACAACGGAGGCGCGCGAATATACTCCCGCTCATACGATTCGACTATCAGGCGCAGTCTGATTTCGTCGTAGGACAAATGCGCTTTTTGAAATTCAGGGGCTCGCCTTTCCGTTCTGCTGCACCGTTTCGAGTAACCCCAACAGCCCCTTGAGGAGCGCGATCGGCGAAGGCGGGCAACCACGGATGTGCAGATCGACCGGCAGAACCGCGGATACGCCGCCGACACACGCGTAGCTCCCCGCAAAGATGCCCCCGTCTCGCGCACAGTCGCCGACGGCGACCACCCATTTCGGCGCGGGCGTCGCCTGGTACGTGCGCTCGAGCGCTTCGCGCATGTTCGTCGTCACCGGTCCGGTCACCAGCAGGACATCGGCGTGCCGCGGTGAGGCGACGAAGCGCATGCCGAAACGCTCGAGATCGTAGACGATGTTATTGAGCGCATGGATCTCGAGCTCGCAACCGTTGCACGAGCCCGCGTCGACTTCGCGAATGAAGAGCGTGCGGCCGAGGCGAAGCCGCGCGGCGCGATCGACCTGTCCGGCGAGCTCGGCGAGGGTTGCCTCGTCGACCTCCGGCGCCGCTTCGGTCAGCGGACCATGGACGAGGCTCTTGAAGAGCATCCTACGCATTTGCGCTCCCGCCGCTAGAGATCATGACCCGAATAGGAGCAGTTGAACGATTTGTTGCACAGAGGAAAGTCGGCGACGATGTTGCCCTCGATCGCCGCCTCGAGCAGCGGCCATTGGAACCACGAAGGATCGCGCAAGTGGCAACGCTCGACGCTGCCGTCAGGGCCGATCCTCACCCACACGAGCACGTCGCCGCGAAACCCCTCGACCAACGCCACGCCCTCGCACGAATGTGCCGCAGACAAGGCGCCCGGCGGATGCGCGACCGGGCCCGCCATGAGCTGCTCGAGGATCTGATCGATCAACGCCACGCTTTGCTCCACCTCGCGAATGCGGATCCAGATCCTGGCGTCAACGTCGCCGTCCTGGAGCGTCGGCACTTCGAATTTCAACAAATCGTACGGGGGATAGCCCGGAGCGCGTCTCGCGTCGAAGCTTCGTCCCGAGGCGCGACCGACGTAACCGCCGCAGCCGTAGTGCCGCGCGAGCTCAGGCGACAGAATGCCGGTGCCGACGGTGCAGTCCTGCAGCGACGCCGTGTTGTCGTAGAGCTCGATGAGCTCCGGGAAGCGCCGGCGAATCTGGACCAGCAGTGAATGGATCTGTTTCTGGCCGTCTCTCTGCAGATCGCGCTCCACGCCGCCCGGCACGATTCGATCCATCATCAGGCGGTGACCGAAACATCGGTCCGACACGCGCAGGACCTGCTCGCGCAAGTGAGCGCATTGCGCATGCATCATGGCGAAGGCGGCATCGTTACAGATGGCACCGATGTCGCCGAAGTGATTGGCGAGCCGTTCCAGCTCGGCCATGAGCGCGCGCAGCCAAAGAGCGCGGCGTGGCACCTCGACGCCGAGTGCCGCCTCGACCGCCCGGGCGAACGCTAGGGCATAGGCGACCGTGCTGTCGCCGGAGACGCGTCCCGCGAGTGCCGCGGCGCGATCGAGCGGCGCGCCTTCCATCAGTCGTTCGATGCCCTTGTGCGCGTAGCCGAGGCGCGCTTCGAGCCGCACGACCGCCTCGCCGTTCGCCGTGAACCGGAAATGCCCCGGTTCGATGATGCCCGCGTGCACGGGACCGACGGGGATCTGATGCAAGCTCTCGCCTTCGGCGGGCAGGAAGTCATACGCGCGGGGTGCACCCTGCGCTTCGGGCGCGCCGTCGCGTGACGGCCATCGCCCATGGTCGAGCCAGGGTCGCGTGTCGGCAAGCCCGTCGGGTTCGAACCCCCAGAGGTCGCGTATGGCACGCTCGAGGCGGATAGCCGGCGCGTGCGATTGTCCGACCGACGGAAAGCGCTTGTCGTCGCAGACGAGGCTCAGCACGCCGAGCAGGCCGCTATCGTCGAGCGCCATGTGGACCTGATCGCGCTCGGCCCACAGGCCGAGCAGCACGCATTGCCCACTCGACAACAGACCGGTCGCCCGGCGCCAGCCATCGCGGTCGACGACGGCGCGTGGCCAGGGCGCGTGGTGCTCGACCTGCCGGCCTGCGCTGATCAAATCGCGGAGCCTCATCGGCACTCGAGTTGCTTCGCTCATCCGAGCAGCTCCGCGACATGCTGGAACCACGACACCAGCAGCGGCGGCAGAAAAATGCCCGCGGCCAGGACCAGCGCGAGATGCGTGAACAGCGGCACATACGAGGCGCGAGCAGGCGCGTTGCTGCCGAGGGGATCGCCGAAAGCGAGGCCATTCAGGCGATACAGGAGTGCGCCCAGCGCGATCAGGAGGCCGAACGCCAGCACCACGGCAAGCACCGGCGCGCGCGCGAAGGTCGAGGTGAGGATCAGGAATTCGCTCATGAAGATGCCGGTCGGGGGCAGGCCCACGATGGTGATCACGCCGAGAATCAGTCCCCATCCGAGGACAGGATGCGAGACGGTCAGCCCGCGGATGTCGTCCATCTTCTGCGTGCCCTTCACCTGCGAGATGTGTCCGACGGAAAAGAAGATCGCCGACTTGGTCAGACTGTGCATGATCATGTGCAACAAACCCGCGAAGTTGGCGAGTGGTCCGCCCATGCCAAAGGCGAAACTGATGATGCCCATGTGCTCGATAGACGAGTAGGCGAACATGCGCTTGATGTCATCGCGCCGGTACAGCATGAAGGCCGCGAACACGACCGAGACCAGTCCCAGCGTGACCATCAGCGGTCCGGGCGCGAGCGCGCCGGCGTTGCCCGCCATCACCATCTTGAAACGCAGCAGCGCGAAAAGCGCGACGTTGAGCAGCAACCCCGAGAGTACCGCCGAGATCGGCGTCGGGCCCTCGGCATGCGCGTCGGGAAGCCACGCGTGCAGCGGCGCGAGGCCTACCTTGGTGCCGTATCCCAGCAGCAGAAACACGAACGCGAGATTGAGCAGCGCCGGGTCGAAGGCCCAGGCCCGCTGCACCAGAACACTCCACGCCATCGCCTCCAGGCCCTCGCCCAGGACCGAGCTCGAAGCGAGGTAGACCAAAATCGTTCCGAACAGCGCCAGTGCGATGCCAACGCTTCCGAGAATGAAATACTTCCACGCCGCCTCCAGCGCCTCGTGCGTCCGATAGATGCCGACCATCAGGACAGTGGTCAGCGTCGCCAGCTCGACCGCGACCCACATCAGGCCCACGTTGTTCGCGAGCAACGCCAGGTTCATCGCGAACATGAGCGTCTGATACATGGCGTGATAGAAGCGCAGGTAGACACGCGTCAGGCGGCCGGTCTCGAGCTCGTGCGCGATGTAGCTCGCGCTGAACACGCTGGTGGTGAAGCCCACGAACGTGTTGAGGACGATGAATACGACGTTGACGTCGTCGACGATCAGGAACAAGCCCGGCTCCGGCCGCACGAAGAAGAGCGCCACCGCGCAGACGAGCGTGAGCAGGGTGCCCAGAACGTTGAGCCGCGCGGTGGTGCGATCGTCGGGCAGGAACGCCAGCAACACCGCGCTCACTGCCGGGATGATCAGGATCGCCCTGACGACCAGCAAGCCGGGATCATCGCTCATAGCGGCATGCCGGGGCTCACGGTCGCTCGCCGCGGAACTGGTCGAGCGCGCGAAGTTCCACCGAGTCGAAGCGCTCGCGGATCCGGAACAGGAAGATGCCGATCACGATCAGCGCGATGAGGATCGAGAACGCGACGCTGATCTCGACCACCAGCGGCATGCCCTTGGCGCCGGTCGCCGCCAGAATGAGCCCGTTCTCGATCGACATGAAGCCGATCACCTGGCCCACGGCGTTGCGCCGCGAGACCATCATCAGCAGGCCGAGCAGGATCACCGACAGCGCGAAGGCGAGGTCCTCGCGCACCAGCGTCCCTTCCGCCGTGGTGATCGGCAGCATCACCATGATCGACAGCGCCACCAGGCCGATCCCGCCCAGCATCGTCTGCCCGATGCCGACCACGGTCTCGACGCTGCGATGAATGCCCAGCCGCACGATGATCCGGTGCAGTACGACGGGGATCACGATCGCCTTGACGATCAGCGCGATCGCGGCAGTGATGTAAAGATGCGGCGCATTCTGGATGTGGGCCTGCCACGCCACCGACACCGAGACCACGAAGGCGTGCAGGGCGAAGATGTTGAGCAGGCTGAACATGCGGTCCTGGTAGAGCAGCATGAAGCTCACCAGCACCAGGCCGCCGGCGAACATGTGGGCAACGTCGAGGGCGAAAGGATCCATCAGCCGCCGCGCGAAACGAAGAGGAGCAGGGCGCCCAGGAGGCCGAGCATGAGCGCGGCACCGAGGAACTCGGAAACGCGGAAGACCCGCATCTTGGCGATGACCGTCTCGAACAGCGCGAGCATGAGTCCACCGGCGGCTAGCTTGATCACGTACACCGGCAGGCTGACGGCGTACGCCGCAAAGCCCTGCCCGGCAACAGCAACACCCCAGGGCGCGAACACGCAAGCGATGATCGAGAGATAGAGCAGCATCTTGAGCGACGCGGCCGCTTCGATCACAGCGAGATGGCGTCCGGAGTATTCGAGAATCATCGCCTCGTGAACCATGGTGAGCTCGAGGTGTGTAGCGGGATTGTCGACCGGGATGCGCGCGTTCTCGGCGATAGCGACCATCACCAGGCCGACGAACGCCATGGCCAGCGACACGCGCAGGCCGACCGTCGGGCCCTGCATGTAGCTCGCCACCGACGAAAGCTGGGTCGAGCCGGCCAGAAGCGACAGCGTGAAGGCGATCATCAGCAGCGCCGGCTCGGCGAGAGACGCGATCATCATCTCCCGGCTGGAGCCGATCCCGCCGAAGCTCGTCCCGACGTCGAGCCCTGCGAGGGCAAGCATGAAACGCGCGCTACCCAGCAACGCGACGATCGCGATCAGGTCCGCTGCCGGACTGAAGGCGAGACCCGTGGCAAACGTCGGCACCAGCGCTGCCGCCACCCAGGTCGTCGCGAAAATGAGGTACGGCGCCGTGCGGAAGATCCACGATGCGTTGTCCGCCAGCACGACTTCCTTGCGCAGCAGCTTGTGCAGATCGCGATAGGGTTGGATGAGATCGGGACCTTGGCGGCGCACGAGGCGCGCCTTGATCTTGCGCACGTACCCGGTGAGGAGCGGCGCCAGCAACAGGACGAGCAGCAGCTGGCCAAGCTGAACCAGGATGTCGAGAATCACTGCCATACGGCGAGAATCACCAGGAGCGCGACCAAGGCACCGGACACCAGCGTCAGGTAGCCGCGGATCGTCAGGAACTGCACGCGGTTCAGCACGTCGGCGGTGACGCTGACCAACGTGGCGACGGGCGCGTACATCGTGTCCCAAACGACGTCACGCAGGCGAACGTGCAATTGCGCCGGACGCGGGTCACCGGGCCGCGGCATGTCGATTTCTTCTCGCGCACGAAACACCACCGATCCGAACACGCGTCGAATCGGCTGTGCGAAGCTGCCCGCGGTGTATTGCGTGGTGGGACTGGCGTCCGGAAAGCCGCAGTCCCACGGCGCGGAGCGTCGGGTCGCGTGCGATGCCCAGCGGTGGATGACGTAGGCCGCCAGGCTCGCCGCGACCGCGATGAGGACGAAAAGCAGCATGCCGTTGTACGAGCTGCGGCTCTCGGCGACCGGGACGATCGTCAACCAGCCGAACGCGGATTGCTCCGGCATCTGCGCATTCACGAGCCCCTGGACCACCGGCGCCAGCGTGTCGATAAAATAGCTCGGCAGAATGCCGGCGACGAGGCACAGGGCCACCAGAATGAACATCGCGGTCAACGACCACGCATCGGTTTCCCGCGCATCGCGCGCCACGCTTGTTCGCGCGCGGCCCAGAAATGTGATTCCGAAGGCTTTGACGAAGCACGCCGCCGCCAGAGCGGCCGAGAGGGCGAGGAGCCCTCCGACAGCAGGCACCAGAAACTTCAGCACCCACTGCGGCAGTTGGTGGCTCACCAGGATCGCCTGAAAGGTGAGCCACTCCGAAACGAAGCCGTTGAACGGCGGCAGCGCCGAGATCGCCGCAGAGCCGATCAGGAAAGCGAAAGCGGTGTAGGGCATGACGTGAATGAGCCCGCCCAGCCGCTCCATGTCGCGTTCGCCGGTCGCGGTGAGGACCGCGCCCGAGCCGAAAAAGAGCAGGCTCTTGAATACCGAGTGATTGAACACGTGGAACAGCGCCGCGGTGGTCGCCAGCGC
>VBCL01000541.1:0-489 GCA_005888865.1 Betaproteobacteria bacterium
GGCGGCGTCGAATCTACTGCTTGCGTTGGCGCGTTGGCCAGAGCAAGCCGACCGCTCCCACGCCGAACAGCATCGCGAGCATCGTCGACGGAGGGATGTTGAGCGATGCCGAGCCGTAGTACGGCGAGGGCCCGCTGCAGGTGCAGGTAAACACCGGAGGAAGAGCGACGATCGCGAGATTACAAGGGATCGGTACGATACCCAGTATGGTGCAGCCGGCTGACTCGCAGCAAGCATCGGTATTGAAGACGCCTGTCGGGTCCAGCGGAGCACCACCCTTGAGCGAGCATGATGCTCCTTCAGGCACACACTCTTCACTGCAGGCACCTTCGACGCAGACCTGCATCGTCTCCCCGCACGGGCACACGTTGCCGCAGGCGCCGCAGTTGTTGGGGTCGATCTGCGTATTCACGCAGACTCCACCGCAATCCGTCAGCCCATCTCCGCAGGTAATTCCGCCGCCGCAAAGACCGGTCGAGTCGTCACAAG
>VBCL01000541.1:540-2538 GCA_005888865.1 Betaproteobacteria bacterium
ATTCGGGGTGATCGGCATCGACTTGGGTGTTGCGACACGTGCTCGCCGTGTCTTGGCAGCAGCCCGAGACGATGTCCGCGAGCGCGGACCCTCCGGCCAATAGAAGAACTACGGCGGCCAGAGCCACCACCAACGCGACGCGGCCATTTATCCTCTTCACACGAACGTCCTTTTGTAGCGGTGCTCACGCACCCGCCCTTAGTCGTCGTACTGATTTTTCAATGGAGCCAATAGGATAGATAGTCTGCGCCGGGTGTCGGTGCAACAACTTTTTTGTCTGGCTAATCCATCGCCTGTCTGGGAATTCCGCCGTGGATCGGTCCGTGGCGTGTTTTTCTCCTGAAACCCTGGCATTTTACCATGTCCCGGAGCGGGGTCATCGGCCATCCCCCGATGCTCTCCCGGCGCAGGAGTCTCACAGCCGCGAATCCCGCCTCAAAAACTTCGGATCCGCGATAGCGATCAACGCCGGCAGCAACGTCATCGCCGTCGCCATGCTGAAAAACATCCAAATGGCGAGCAACACGCCCATCTCGGCCTCGAAACGGATGCTCGAGAAGGTCCACAGCGCCACGCCGCCGATCATGGTGAGGCCGGTGAAGGTCACGGCGCGGCCGGCGCTGGCCAACGAGACGACCACGGCATCGGCGGTCCCACGCCCGAGCCGCACCTCCTCCGCGACGCGCGACAGGATGTAGATGCCGTAGTCGATTCCGAAGCCGACCCCGACCGTCACCACCGGAAGCGTGTTCAGATTGATGCCGATGCCGCGCGCGCCCATGTAGGCGTTGATCACCGAATTGGCGACCAACATCGGCACCATGAGCAGCACGCCGGCGACGAACGACCGATAGGTGATGACGCAGATCAAGAAAATCGTTCCGAAGGAGAGCACGTTCATGAGAATGTTGTTGCGCAGCACCTCCTCGTAAACGGCAGCGAGCACACCGACCAATCCGCCCGCCATGCGAAAGTGCGCTCGTTCCAGGGCATGGCCGGCGATGAATGCCTGCGCGCGCGCGATCATGCGACGGACGTTGCCGACCTCGTGATCGCGGCAGAACAGCGTGACGTGCGCGCTGGAAAAGTCGGGGGCGAAGAAGCGCGCGCTGTCCGAAGGCGGCGCGCCGGTCCAGAAGAGAAAGAAGTATCCGGCGACGTCGATCGGGTCGCGCGGCACCACGCCCCACTTCGGCTCCATCTCGTGGAAGGTCATATTCACCGAAGTGAGGATGTCGACGAGCGAAAAGCTCGCGCCGATCGAGGGATCCGCCTCCATGTAGCGCTGGAAGTCTTGCACCGTGCGCAGGTTGGCGGGGATCTTGAGCGAGTCCTTCTCGCCCTCGACGACCACCAGCAGCGGCTCCACACCGCCGAACTGCTCCTGCACCTTGCGAAAGCCCACGTTGAAGATGTGCTGCGACCGGAGAATGTTCGATACCGAGCTGGGATCGCCGATCCGCAGGCCCGAGATGAAATACGCGCACACCATCAGGCCCGCACCGGCGATGCCGACCGTGACCCAGCGGCCCGCCCGCCCGGTGACGAGCCTGCCGAGGCGCTCCGTGGAGCGTCGCCAGAGGCCGCGCTCCCGCCCGCTCACCACCGCCGCGTCGGGCGGGCGCAAATAGTGGTAGACGATCGGATTGAGCAGCAGCTCGCTGGCGACGATGGCCAGGATCCAGAATGAAGCCGCGATCGCCAGCTTCTGCAGCGTGACGATCGGCACCAGCAGGATCACCAGCACGCCGAAGGCGTCGGTGAGGATTCCCGACATCGTCGGCACGAACAGGCCGGTGAAGGCCTCGATGATCGCCTCGTGCTGTGTGCGCCCGCGGCCGAGCTCTTCGTAGTAGCGGTCGTGCATCTGCACCGAGTGGCTCACGGCCCGCGCGGTGATGAAGAACGGCACGATCAGCGTCAGCGGATCGAGCGAGAAGCCGATCAAGCGGATGAACCCGAGTCCCCACACCGCGGCGAGCCCGCCCGAGATCGTCG
>VBCL01000541.1:2554-3139 GCA_005888865.1 Betaproteobacteria bacterium
GAGCAGGATCCACACCAGCACGATCGTGCCGAAGAAGATCGTCAAGATCTCTCCGACGTATTGGTAGATCCAGCCGTAGAGTCGCGGCAGACCGACTACGAAGATCTCGAGCTTCGGGTCGTGTGGAATACCGAGAATCTCGTGATCGACTGCGGCGAAGAGCTTCGGGTAATCGAGCAGCCGCTCGTGGAAGCCGGCGCGAACGATCGCCGAGCGTTTGTCGAGCGAGACCTGCACGCCGTAGATGTGCTGCGATTTGACGACGATGTGCTCGATCTTGTCGAGCTCCTCCTGGTTGATCGGTGGACGCAGCATGACGGGATTGGCGACCACCACCCCACCCGGGCGGACCAGCAGCCAGCGGGTCGAGCGATGGGCGAGCGAGTTGATTTGGTCGTGATTCACGCCGGGCAGCCGCTCCATCGCCTGGGTCACCTTGATCAGAGTGGTCAGCGTCGGGATGTCGAAGATCGTGCCTTCGTCGACCTGCAACATCACGACGAGGGTATTCGATTCACCGAACGTGCCGCCGTAGCGGTTGTGGGTCTGGATGAACGGATGTTTCTGCGGCAGCAGATCACCGAA
>VBCL01000542.1 GCA_005888865.1 Betaproteobacteria bacterium
CCTGCGTGGTACGAACGTACATCGTCGCGACACCCACGTGCGGACCTTCGAGGAACGGAAAATAGAGCTGTGGCTGGATCTCATCGCGGACACTCGTGTATTTGGCATCGGCTGCCACACCGACAATTTCGATCGGCGCCGGCGTGCCGGGATCGCGTCCAAACCCAACGTGCATCCCGATGGCGGGTTTACCGGCGAGATATCGCTCGACGAAGGTCCGGTTCGCGATCGCGACGCGCGGCACGAACGCCGCTTTCCCTTGAGGCGCGATGCGCTCGTCGCGAGCGTCGAAATCGCGGCCCTGGAGGATCGGGATCCCCATGGTCGTGAAGAACCCGGGACTCACGGCGTTGTTGTAGGACCACCATCGACGGTCAGGATCGAATGGTTGACCCTCGATAGTGATGAAGTTGCTCCACGCGCTGCCGGTCAGCAGCTGCTGGGTGGCGAACGCAGCATTCGAGACGCCAGGAACACTCGCCAGTCGCTCGCGAAGGTGCTTGATAAACGTCTCGCTCGCCGGCATACCCGTTCGTATCGGGGTCGATTCGAAACGACAGCGTTCGATTTGTCTCGATCCCCAGATTGGTGCGCATCAGATTCGACAGACTCCGAACGAACAATCCAGCACCAACCAGCAGCAACACTGATAACGCGACCTGCGCCACCATGAAGCCGCGGCGAAGTCGACCGTAAGCACCCCCGGCAGCGGTTCCGCCCTCAGCCCTCAGCGTCGGCGCGACGTCCGGACGCGTACTCCGCAGCGAGGGAGCCAATCCAAAAGCGACGCCAGTGAGGATCGCAACGATCGTGGTGAATGCGACAATTCGACCGTCGGGAGTTGCGGCAACGGTCAGAGTGATTCCTGGGTTCGGGACATAGGCGAGCAGCGCACCGGCTCCCCATGTGGCGATCACCAATCCAAGCGTGCCGCCGGCGACGGCGAGGAGGACGCTTTCGATGAGCAGTTGTCGAGCCAGACGCTGGCGGCTCGCGCCGAGGGCCAAGCGCGAATTCTCGCTCGCGCGTGGTCACGCGAGCGAGGAACAGGTTCGGCAGGTTTGCGCACGCGATCAACAGCACCACGCCGACGATGGCCATCAGGATCCACAACGGTTTTGTGAGCTCCTGCCGCAGCGAGGATCGGCCATCTCCGGCCGGCCGTACGACGAGAGTGCTCTCCAGATAGCGCGTCTTCTGAGTCTCGGACGCACGCGCGAAACCCTCCTCCCGCACTTCCGAGGCGATGCGAGCCGCGTACAAGGGCTGAAGTTGCGTCTGTGCCTGTTCGAGGCTGATGCCAGGCCGCAAGCGCCCGAAGGCAACCGCCCAGCGAATCCTCGGATCGTCAAGAATCGGGCGGTCACGGACCGCACCCACGGGTGTGAGCTCAGAAACCAGGCGGATCGGTACAAAGACCTGGCTGGCGACGCCGAGATTGGTTCCGTCGAAACCATCCTGCCCGACGCCAACGATCGTCAGCACGTGAGCGTTCGCGACGATGGGTTTGCCAATGACGGTCGGGTCGCCTCCGAGCGCGGTGAGCCAATAGCGATGGCTGACGACCGCAACGTCCGGTCCACCCGCGGCGTCATCGCTCGGCAGGATCGTGCGGCCGAGTGCGGCCTTCACGCCAAGGAGCGGAAAGTAGTTCCCGGTGACATACTCGGCCACGACACGATCTGCCCGACTCTGGACCTTTGCCTGCACCTCCCAGCTAAAGCGTGCGAACATGCCAGCGAATACCTGATTGCGGTCGCGAAGCTCTGTGTACATCGGATACGACAACTCGCTGCCCCCGCCCCAGGTGTCCCCGTAGAAGGATCCACGGCTCACCACTGAAACGAGTTCGCGCGGGTTGTTGACCGGCAAGAATCGCAAGAGGACCTGATCGACGATCGTGAACAACGCCGTGTTCGCGCCGATACCCAAAGCCAGCGTCAGGACTGCTGTTGCGGTAAACGCCGGTGCCTTGCGCAGTGTTCGCGCCGCATACCGCACGTCGCGCCAGAACCCTTCCAATCTGGTTTCCCAGCTGACGTCGCGCACATAGTCCTTCACGGCTTCGAGACTGCCGATCTCAACGCGGGCCGCGCGCCTCGCGTCTGTACCATCCATGCCTGCGCGAATCTTTGCCTCGACGGAGGTATCAAGGTACGCGCGAAGCTCTTCGTCGAGCTCCTGTTCAGCTCGGTGGCTGCCAAGCAGTGCCTTCAGTCCAGCGAGTAGCCGTCTGATCGGCACCATCACAGCTCTCCGAGAGATGCACGGAGAATCCTCGCAATCGCGGTTGTTTGAGCCTCCCAACCGCGCATCTCGCGCTTGAGTCGCGCTCGGCCCAACGGAGTCAGCGTGTAGTACTTCGCCCGACGGTTGTTCTCCGTCACCCGCCAGTCGCCACTGATCAGCCCGTCGCGCTCCAAGCGCCGCAGCGCAGGAAACAGGGATCCCGCGTTGACCTGAAAGGCGCCGTGACTGATCTGCTCCAGCCGAACACCAATGCCGTACCCGTGGAGCGGTTCGAGCGCCAGCGTCTTCAGAATGAGCATGTAGAGCGTGCCCTGCACCAGGGCACTGGGCTTGTCTTCCACGATGTCTCGTCCTCTCCTCTAGCGCAGCTACATAAACCTAGTGCAGCCTTATCTAGCCGGTCAAGAGGAGAGTTTGCGGAGGCCGGACGCTCGGCTCAGACCGACGTCGGTTATCTCGCCCGACGGCTCGCGCGCCGCGTTTGCTGGGGCCAAGAATGCGCTGAAATCGGAAAGCGCCTGCCTTCAAAAGAACTCGTCGAGCAAACGATAGAATGCCAATTTCCGTTCATCGGGCATTGGCAGGCCGTACTCTTCGAAGAACACCCGAACCCAATTCAGCCCGAGATTCGAGGCGATGCTCCGTGCCGCCAACGCGAGGTCTTGGTACGGGTCGGCCATGCCGGCGCGCCCGCAATCAACGAAACCGACAAACTGACCTCTGTCGAACAGCGCGTTTGGCAGA
>VBCL01000540.1:0-1780 GCA_005888865.1 Betaproteobacteria bacterium
TCGACGAAGCACGACGCAAGGCCGGTGAAGCCCGCAAGCGCGGCGGAACCGATGGAGAAGTCACCGCTCGCGGCGATCAGCTCGATCAAGACATCCGCAGGTTGCTACGAAAATTCGGGGCCGAAACCTATGCGGTGCCACCGATCTTCAAGGAAAGGCTCAGTCATCATGTCGATCGACTCCTGCGAGACCCGGACTTGCACGCCATCTATGCTCGCAAGGCAAAGTACTGGCCGCTGATCTCGAAAGAATTGACCGCGCGCGGTCTGCCCGAGGAAATGGGCTATGTGGCTTGGGCAGAATCATTGTTCAATCCGGTCGCAAAGAGTCCCATTGGCAGCCTGGGTCTCTGGCAATTCCAGCCACAGCCCGCACGGGCCCACGGCCTGCGGGTCGATTCTGACGTCGATGAGCGAGCGGATGTCGGCAAGTCCACTGGCGCAGCGGCGCAGTATCTTGCGGAACTTCTCGCTGATTTCGGATCTGTCTCGTTCATGCTCGCGCTCGCCAGCTTCAACTCGGGCGAGAACAAGATGCGTCGCGCTCTGCAGGTGTTGGCGCGGGAACCCGGCGGTTTCGGGAGTGAGAAACGCGACTTCTGGTACGTTTACCGCCGCAAGCTGCTGCCCAAGGAGACCCGGGAGTACGTGCCGAAGGTCCTCGCTGCGGCAGTGGTCGGAGGAAACCCGAAGCGTTACGGCCTCGGAATGGAGCGGTAGCTTCCCGCGCGACAAAATCTTCCAGGTCTGCACCTCCTGAAGAGGGAGGGAAGCGATGGCAAAATTGATGACGCTTCTCGTCGCAGCTGCACTTCTGCTGGGCCGCGGTGCCCGAGCCGATGGCGACCAGCTCGATGCTCACATCCGCGCCGTTCTGCAGAAGTTCGGCGCCGATGTCGACGGAATGCCGCCCGATTTCAGCGCCAATGTCCGAGCCCAGCGCGACGCAATCCTCCGCGGAACCGACGCGCGCGTGCTCCTGCAACGAAAGAGTCAGTACTGGCCGATGATCTCGAAGCAGCTCTCGGACCGCTCGCTGCCGCCAGAACTGGGTTACGTGGTGTGGGTAGAGTCGGACTTCGAGCCAGGGGCGAAGAACACCACCAGCGCGGGACTCTGGCAGTTCACTGCGACGACCGCGCGGAGGTTCGGATTGCGCGTCGACCCGACGGTCGACGAGCGTCTCGATCCCGAGAAGTCCACGCGGGCCGCCGCCGACTATCTCGCCAAGCTGATGTCGGAATTCGGGCCCGAATCCTTCATGCTGTCCCTCGCCGGTTACAACATGGGTGAATCGATGCTGCGACAGTCGCTCCAGCGCGTCGCGCAAACGCAAGGGGGCCTGCGAAACGCTGCCCATGACTTCTGGCACCTCTGGCGGATGAAGCTGCTCTCGGATGAAACCCGGAGTTACGTGCCACGGGTGATCGCCGCAGCCGTGATCGGCGGACACCTCGACGCTTACGGATTTGACGCGAGCGGCCGCTGACAGAGCCGTGCTTCGGCATTTGACCGGCCTCGGGCGTGCGACAAATCCAGCGCACGGTCCACCTTCCTTGTGGAGCCACACCTGGGTTGCAAACCACGGAAGTAACAACGCGACCCAGCTGTAATCGGGCTTGGGGACGTCGGAGGACGTATGCATTGGACGATCAGGCTGATCGCGCTCTGCGCGGCAATCGGGTGTGGTGGAGAGAATGGAGCCAGCACCGAGTTTGCCCAACACCATCCCCGCCGCGCAGAGCTCGCGGCAGATACATTCGTTCCCCATCCGCTCTGCG
>VBCL01000540.1:1816-2013 GCA_005888865.1 Betaproteobacteria bacterium
CTGCGCTGAGCCAGCTCTCGCCGAGTGGGACGAAGCTTCGCATCGGGATTGCGACCACGAACCAGCACTACGCCACTCTCAAGAACGGCGTTCCCGTCGGCCCGGCCATCGACATCTCGTGCCGGCTCGGAGTGAAGCTGAATCTCCCGATCGAGTTCACCACTTACGCCACTGTGCCCGATCTGCTCACGGCCTTT
>VBCL01000013.1 GCA_005888865.1 Betaproteobacteria bacterium
ACATCGCTGTAACGTCCGCTGAGGCGTTCGAGCCGGTATACGGTATCGAACTGCAGAACGTTGGCGATGCCGCGCCACTTGAGCACCCGGGCGTCGATCTGCCACTCGTCGCCGCGCAGGACGTAGCCGCGACTCTCGCCCGAAGGATATGTCAGCGTGGCATTGAACTGTTGCTCCGCGGAGCGGGCGAAGGTGGCCCGGAGCGCAGATTGCTCGTGCGTGAGGCGATCGTACGTCAGCAGATCGAACCCGAGCAGGCCCGCCACCGCCGCCGCGAGGAAGAAAGCGAGCGACGACACACCGTGAAACGCGCAAGCGCCGAACCGGCGCCTGTGCAAACGCCGCGCGCAGGCGATCAGGAAGAGCAGCCCGACGAGCGCACACGCGGCAACGACGGCAGTCAGGATCGCCGAGGACGAGCCCATGGAGCATTATCCCACTGCGTGGCGTTCCCGCGCGGCAACGGCCCGCTTGCGCCGGCCGGTTCCAGCGCCTACATTCATGGGATGCGTGAGCGCGCGCCGAGTCCCCGCACCGCCTGACCGATGCGAGACAACCCGGTCAAGCAGGCGCTGCAGGCAGGCCGACACGTCTTCGGCGCGATGGTATTCGAATTCTTCTCGCCCGGCCTGCCGCAACTCTGTCGCAACGCCGGGGCCGAGTTCATTCTCTACGACATGGAGCATACGGGCCTGAGCTTCGAGACGCTCAAGGTGCAATGCGCCCTGTGCCGGGGCTTGAACCTCGTGCCAATGGCCCGCGTTCCGCGTGGCGAGTATCACTTTCTCGCCCGTGCGCTCGACGTCGGAGCGTTGGGCGTGATGGTGCCGATGGTCGGCACGCGCGAAGAAGCCGAGCGCATTGTCGCCTGCACGCGCTATCCGCCCCACGGCCGCCGCGGCGCGGCGTTCGGCTTCGCGCACGACGACTACGAAGGCGGTGAGGTCGCCGCCAAGATCTCCGCATTGCACGAGCGCACGCTGGTGATCGCCCAGATCGAGACCAGCGAGGGACTCGCCAACGTCGAAGCGATCGCGGCGGTGCCCGGCGTCGACGCGCTGTGGATCGGGCACTTCGACCTTACCAACTTCCTCGGCATCCCGGGCGAGTTCCGGCACCCAAAATATCTCGCCGCGGTCGATCGGGTGCTCGCCGCCTGCGCCGCCAGCGGCAAGACGCCGGCATTCCTCGCGACCGACGACGCCTGGGCCCGCGATTACGCCGCGAAGGGTTTCCGTCTGATGGCCTACGGCATCGATCCATCGCTCTACCAGGAAGCGCTGCGCCACGGTCTCGACATCTTGCGTGGGGCGGCACGGTAACATGAAGCGAGAGGAAATTGCATGTCAGACACCTTCCGCGTCGCGCTGACCCGCGACATCCTCGATTCGCGAGGCGAACCTGCCTTCGGCCGCGCCGCGCTCTCGATCCTCGAGCGCGCACCAAATCTCGCCTGGGAATACCTGCCGCAGGTCGTGCGCGAGATCGATGCCGACCAGGCAGCGACGTACGACGCAATCTACGTCAATATCGCCCGTGTGCCGGCCGCGGCGGTCGCGCGGCCCGATTGCCGACTGCGTGTGGTCGCGCGGCACGGCGTGGGCTACGATACGGTCGACGTGCCGGCGATGACCCGCGCCGGCGTGCTGGTCACCAACACGCCGACCTCGATGCCCCGCCCTGTGGCGACGGTCACGCTCACCTTCATCCTCGCGCTCGCGGGCAAGCTCTTTCTGAAGGACAAGCTCACCCGCAGCGGCCGCTGGAACGAACGGATGGACAACATGGGCCTGGGGCTGACCGGGCGTACGCTCGGTGTGATCGGCGCCGGACGAATCGGTCAGGAAATCATGCGCATGGCGCGAACGTTCGATCTCAAGCTGCTCGCCGCCGACCCGGTCGTGAACGCGCTCGAGCTCGCCTACCTCGGCGCGCGCAAGGTCGATCTCGCCACCCTGCTCGCCGAGTCCGACTTCGTGGTCGTCGCCTGCCTGCTCAACGAGCGCACCCGCCATCTGATGGGCGCACGCGAGTTCGCGCAAATGAAGCCGGCCGCCTACTTCATCAACGTCGCCCGCGGTCCCATCGTCGACGAGCCCGCACTCATCGAGGCACTGCGCGCGCGCCGCATCGCCGGCGCTGCGCTCGACGTATTCGAACAGGAACCAGTCGATCCGGGGAATCCGCTGCTGACCATGGACAACGTGATCGTCACCCCGCACTCGCTGTGCTGGACCGACGAATGCTTCCACAACATGGCGTCAACTGGACTCGCCAGCATCGTCGACGCGTTGAACGGACGCAAGCCCGAATTCGTCGTCAATCCCGATGTGCTCACGCATCCACGCGTCAAGGCGTGGATGGCGGCATGAGCGCCACCGAGCCGTCTCACGGCGCGGGCGCCCCCGCTTTTGGGGGCAGCGCAGCGGCCGAATTGGCCACTCAGTTGGCTAATGAGGTCGCAAGCGTGGGCTACACCAATGAACTTCGAGGTTACTTTTCGGCGAGGCTGAGCGCGCGCTGGAGGTCGGCTAGGACGACTTTCCGCATCGCCTCCTTGTCCTCCTGTGCCGGGACGCGGAGGAGCGCCGACGGGTGATAGGTCGCGACGACGGGGATTCCTTCCGGGTCGACGAGCGTGCGTTCGCGCGCGGCGGTGATCGAGACCCGTTCGCGGAGAATCGCTCGCAACGCCGTTGTGCCGAGCGTCACGATGACTCTCGGTCTGACCTTTTCGATTTCCCGGCGCAACCATACGTTGCAGGCTTCGATCTCGCGCTGTCCCGGCGACTTGTGCATTCGCCGCCGCCCGCGCATCTCGAAGCCGAAGTGCTTGACCGCATTGGTGATGAAGACCGTTGCGGGGTCGACGCCCACCTGGCGCAGCAGGTCACGCAAGAGTTTCCCCGCGGGGCCGACGAACGGATGTCCCGCCTTGTCCTCGTCGTCGCCAGGAGCCTCGCCGACGAGCATCAGGCGCGCGCCGCGCGGCCCTTCGCCGACGACCGCCTGCGAAGCCCCTTTCCATAGTGCGCAGCGCCGACAGTTTGCCGGGCTCTCATCGGGGCGAGGCAGATCGGAAGCGGCGTGAAGAACGTGAAGCTGCATTGGTGAATGGGCGGTGGCAAGATCGAACCGATGCAAACGCTGTGCCCGCGAACCTCTTCGCACCTGCGTGGCCCCGTGCGGT
This sequence comes from Betaproteobacteria bacterium, assembly GCA_005888865.1. Lineage (GTDB taxonomy): Bacteria > Pseudomonadota > Gammaproteobacteria > Burkholderiales > Casimicrobiaceae > PALSA-1003. The sequence continues at coordinate 3,191 of VBCL01000013.1, forward strand.
GAAACGCCCGTGATGCGCAGAAAAATCGGGGCGCGCGACGCCGTAGAGCCGCCCTTTTTTCAAGCGAAGTTGTAAATAAGCGCAGCTGCCAGCGGCGCGGCGCGAGCGCTACCTCCGACGCCGGCGGTGGCGCATGCTGACTTCAGCGCCAGCGCGCCGGCCTGCCGCGGCCGAAGCGAAGCATGAGATACCCACCGACGAGCCCGCCCAGATGGGCGAAGTGGGCGACGCCCTCCGCGGTTCCGGTCACACCCAGGAAGAGCTCCAACCCCGCGTAAACGATGACGAATACGCGCGCCGGCATCGGAATCGGCGGGAAGATCAGCATGACCCGGTTGTGCGGGAAATACATCGCGTACGCGAGCAGCAGTCCGAACACGCCGCCGGATGCGCCGATCGTAGGATACAAGGCTCCGGTCAGCGCGGACGTGATGAGCTGGGCGATGCCAGCCGAGAGCACGCAAACGAAATAGTAGGTCAGGTAACGACGCGGCCCGAAGACCTGTTCCATCGCGCTTCCGAACATGTACAGCGCGAACATGTTGAAACCGATGTGAAGCAAACCGCCGTGCAGAAAAGCATAGGTCACGAGCTGCCAGACCTGAAAGCTGACTTGACCGCCGCTCGCCCGTGCCGCGCCGAGCGGCCACAGCGCGAAGGCCGTCTCCAGCCCCGGCGCCGAGAGCTGGAGCAGGAAGATGCCCGCATTCGCGGCGATGAGGAACAGCGTGACCGGGGGCATGAGCTTGATCTTGGGGCGGAGGCTCGCGCCTCCAAGGGGCATTGGCTCGCGCGTTTTGCGTGCCCCCTATTTAGTTCTTGATTTGTCTTTGGGTTATTCTCAAACGCCGATCGCCGCCTTGATCCGCTGGCGCGTGAAGGGAAGCTCGCGCATCCTCACGCCGGCAGCATCGGCGATGGCGTTGGCGATCGCCGCCGCGGTGGGCCCCTGCGCGGCTTCGCCGGTGCCGAGAAACGGCGTCCCGGGCCGGTCGATCACCTGCACCTCCACGGTCTCGGGTATCTCCGGGAAACGCGCGATCGGGTAACTGCTCCAGTCGGTGCTGGTGATCCGGGTCGTGTCGAAGCCAACCGCCTCGAACAGCGTCCAGCTCATCGACTGGATGATACCGCCCTCGACCTGGTTGCGAATGCCGTCCGGATTCACGGTCTGTCCGCTGTCGATCGCCGCGACCGCGCGCACGAGTCGCGCGCGTCCGGTCTCGCGATCGACCTCGACTTCGACGGCGAGTGCTAAGTACGCGGCGTGATTCTTGTATTGAGCGAACGCGAAGCCGCGGCCGCGGCCTCGAGTCCTTACATAACTCGACCAGCCGAACCGCGTCGCGGCCGTCGTGATCGTCTCGCGTGCCCGGGTATCGTCAAGGTGTCGCAGGCGGAACTCGACAGGATCCACGCCGGCAGCGCGCGCGAGCTCGTCGACGAAGCTCTCGATGGAGAATACGTTCATGTACGCGCCCAATGCGCGCAGCGCCGACACGCGCACCGGCATCGCGGGTATGAAGTGATGCACGACGCGCGCGGCGGGGAACGCGTAGAGCGGGATCGCGTTGCGATCGCCCCCGCCTTCCGGCAGCGGAAGGGGCTGCGGCGGCGCGGGCGCGAACGGGGTTGCCAGGTGCCGCGCAGCCGCGAGGCTCCCGGCATTGCCCGGGCGCGTGCTGTGCGTGTTGCTCCATACCGCGTATTGCCAGTCGACCACGCGGCCGGTCGCGTCGAGCGAGGCTTTCGCCTCGGTCAGCATCGCCGGGCCGTACGGCTCCCACATGTGTTCCTGCTCGCGCATCCATTGCACGCGCACGGGCCGGCCGGGAAACGCCCGCGCGAGAAGCGCGGCATCCCCGCCCGCGTCGTCCGCGGCGTTGTGGCCGTAGCAACCGGAGCCCTCCGCGTGGATGCAGCGCACGCGATCCTGCGGCAGGTTGAGCATCTCGGCGATCGCCCGACGCAACGGATAAACGCCCTGACTGTGGGTCCACACCGTCAGCGTACTGTCGTCGAGCCAGGCGACGGCGCACGACGGACCGATCGCAGCGTGCATCTGATACGGTCGTCGATAGCTCGCTTCGATCGTCCGCGCGCCCGCCGGAGGATTGGCCGCGGCACGCCGGTCGAGATCGACGATCTCGTTCGACGGCGTTTGTCGCAGGAATTCGTACAGCTTGGAGGGCTCGGGAAGCCCTGACGGCTCGCTCCATTTCGCGCTGGCGGCGAGCGCGCGCATCGCCACGATCGCCTGGTATTCCCGTTCGGCGATCACCGCAAGAAAGTTGCCATCGCGCACGACCTTGAGCACACCCGGAAGCTTCTGCGCCGCGTCGGTTTGAACGTCGGAAAGGCGAGCACCGTAGCTCGGCGGCCGCACCACGCGGGCGTGCACCATGCCGGGCAGCCGCAAGTCCTGCACGTAAGCCTCGCCGCCGGTCACCTTGGCCGGGATGTCGACGCGTGGCTTCGGCTTGCCCATGATCGAGTAGCTCGCCGGGTCCTTGAGCTTCGACTGGGCTTGCGCGCGCGCGGGTGATCCGCCGGTGGCGACCAGCTCGCCGAACGCGACCCGCCGTCCGTCGTCGGTCACCACAGCGCCGTCGCGCGCCTGCAGCCGCTCCGCCGCGACGCCGAGACGTTCCACCGCACGCGAGATCAGGATCTCGCGAACCTGCGCCGCCGCGTGCATGATCGCCGTCCCGCTGTCGGTCAGCGAACGACTGCCGGCAGTGAACCCTTCGTCGGCCGTGCGACCCGTATCGGCCGTGACCAGAGTGATCCGCGCGGGATCGACGCCGATCTGCTCGGCCGCGATCTGAATGAACGCGGTCTTGATCCCCTGCCCGAGCTCGGCCTTGCCGGTGAACACGGTCACGCCACCATCGGCATCGACACGAATCCAGGCATCGAGGAGCGGCGTCTTGCCGAGGCTTCCCGGGAGCTTTGCGTCGCTCGCCGTCTGCTGCGCGGAGAGCCTCATTGCCGGCAGCAAGGTGAAGCTGACGATCAGCGCGCCGCTCGCCGCGAGGAAACCCCGTCGCGACACAGGCGCAGCAAGTCCCAGACCGACATTCGTACCGCGCTTCATGACCCGGCCTGCTTGACCCTGGCGTTCGCCGCGCTCGTTTCGTCTGCCGCGCGCCGCACCGCGCGCAGGATGCGCATGTGCGTACCGCACCGGCACAGGTTCGGCATCATGTGGCGCCGGATCTCGGCATCCGATGGTGCAGGATTTTTTTCGAGCAGGGCTTGCGCTCGCATGATCATGCCGGCGATGCAGTAACCACATTGCGCAGCTTGCTCGGCGATGAAGGCCCGCTGTAACGGTCCCGGTTCGGCGGGAGTGCCCAGCCCCTCGACGGTCCTGATCTGCCGTCCCGTCAGAACCGAGATCGGGGTGACGCAGGAGAACGTCGCCTCCCCATCGACGATCACCGTGCACGCCCCGCACTGGCCGAGCCCGCAACCGAACTTGGCGCCGTTCAACGCCAGTTGATCGCGCAGCACGTAGAGCAACGGCGTTGTCGGATCCGCATCGACCGAGTGTGTCCGGCCGTTGATGGTGAGACTGATCATCGCTCGTCCTCCAACGTTCGACGTATCGCCGCGACCCGCTCGGGAACATCGCGCCACGCGGGTAGATCGGTGAAGCGCGCGCGCAGGTAATCTACCAGAGCCGTGACCTGTTTGTCGGTGAGTCCGGCCGCGAATCCGGGCATCGACGCGCCGCTTTCGCCCGGTTCGGGCCACAGGCCGTCCAGCACGACATGGATCGTGTTACGTGGATCAGGTGCATTGAGCGACGTCGTCAACCCGAGCGGCACCGGCGCGCTCGACGGGTTCGCGGCGGGCGCTTCGTGACAGCTCGCGCAGGCGCCGGCGAAGATCTGCGCCCCTTCGGGCATGGCACGCACGGGACCCGCCGTCCGTGGCGCCACCGGGCTT
>VBCL01000014.1:0-4125 GCA_005888865.1 Betaproteobacteria bacterium
TCGCCGCGGTCATCGAGCCCTTTCTCGCCGGCGCTTAAGTGACGCCGGGACTCCTCGACGCCGACTCCCGGCGCGGCGCGTACGGCGCGCTCGTCGCGCTCACGTTGATCTGGGGCATGAACTGGATCGCCATGAAATTCGGTCTGCGCTACGCGCATCCGGTCATCTACAACATCGAGCGCATCCTCATCGCAATCGTGCTTGTGTTTGCCGTTATGCTGTGGAAACGGTTGCCGCTCAAGCCCGAATCGTGGATCGCGGTGGTCGTGACGGGCCTCTTGCAGACCACGCTCAATTCCGGCGCGACGACGATGGCGCTCGCCGGCGGAGGCGCGGGGCGAACCTCGGTGCTGGTGTTCACGATGCCGTTCTGGACGATGCTCATCGCCTGGCCGGTACTGCACGAGCGCGTGCGCGGCGCGCAGTGGGTCGCGGTGGCCCTGGCGTTGCTCGGTCTCGTCCTCATGGTCGAACCGTGGCACTGGGAGGGTGAGCTCGCGCCGAAGCTCTGGGCGACGTTGTCGGGATTTGCCTGGGCCGCGGGCTCGGTCGCGACCAAGTACTTCCAGCGCCGTCATAGCCTGAAGTTGCTGAATCTCCTCGCCTGGCAGATGGTCGCCGGCATCATTCCACTCTGCCTGATCGCGCTGGTCTATCCGCTGCCGGTGGTGGAATGGAACGGTGCCTATGTGTTAGCGCTGCTCTACGCAGGCGTCGCGGCGACGGGCATCGGCTTCATCCTCTGGACCGCGATCCTGGTGTGGCTTCCCGCAGGCACCGCGTCGCTCAACATGTTCGCCATTCCGGTTATTGCGCTGGTCTCCTCGATGATCGCCTTCGATGAGCGGCTCGCGACCACGGAGTGGCTGGGTATCGCCTCGATCGGTGCGGGACTGGTTATTGTGTCCGTGCGCGCGTGGCTTGCGAGCCGGCGCGGCGAGCGCGACGTTGTCGAAGCGCCTGCAATCGAGGGCGGCTGACGAATCGAACGCGTGTCGCAAGATATAATCCGCCTCTTGCGTTTCGCGTCGTAACGGTTCGCAATGCCCTCCGACCGATCTCTCCAAGCTCAGGATCGACCGCTCGCTCGCGCCGGTACAGACGCGCCGCCGGCGCCGATGGTTGTGGCTCACGGGCATCGCCGTCGTGGTTGTCCTGGGCGGTGCCTGGTTCGCGTTGCAGCCGCGGGCGGTCGCGGTGCAGACCGCGCCCATCGTCACCACGTATCCGTCGCAGCAGTTCGTCGTGCTCAATTCCACGGGCTACGTCGTCGCGCAGCGCAAGGCGGCGATCTCGTCCAAGGCTTCGGGACGCCTGGAATGGCTCGGCGTCGCCGAAGGTACGCGCGTGAAGGCGGGCGAGATCATCGCGCGGCTCGACGCGCGCGACGTCGCGGCCCAGCTCGACGCTGCGCGCGCCAACGTGATGGTTGCCAGGGCAGTCCTGGAGCAGGCGGAAGCGGAGAACCGCGATGCCACGGTTTCGCTCAAGCGTACGCAGGATCTCGTCGCCAGAAAATTCCTCCCTGACTCCGCGCTCGATCAGGCCAAGGCGCGCGCGGACCGCGGCCGGCGTGGCGAGCGGAAAAGCCGGGCTGGCCGCGGCTACGGCGAATAGCAACAACGCGCGGGTCGCCGTCGACTACACCCAGATCCGCGCGCCGTTCGACGGCATCATCCTGTCGAAGAGCGCGAACGTCGGAGATCTGGTCACTCCGTTTTCCTCCGCCGCGGATTCCAAGGGCGCCGTCGTGAGCATGGCCGACATGACCACGCTCGAGGTCGAGGCCGACGTGGCGGAGTCGAGCCTGTCCAAGATTCAGGTCGGCCAACCTGCGGAGATCACCCTTGACGCCTTGCCCGACGCGCGCTTCCGCGGCAGCGTGTCACGCATGGTGCCGACGGTGGACCGGGCCAAGGCCACGGTGATGACCAAGGTGCGTTTCGACGCCATCGATCCGCGCGTGCTGCCCGAGATGAGCGCCAAGGTGTCGTTCCTCTCGCAGCCGATCACGGCGGAGCAGCAGAAGCCGCTCACCGCCGTCAGCCCCGACGCTCTGGCGCAACGCGACGGCAGGACCGTCGTGCTCGTCGTGCGCGATGGCAAAGCGGTGGAAGTGGCGGTGACGCCCGGAAGCAGGATCGCCGATCTGACCGCGATCACCGGCGAGGTCAAGACCGGCGAGAAAGCGGTCCTCAAGCCCGGACCGGAGCTTAAGAACGGAGCGCTGGTCAAGCTCGCTGCAAAGTAGGGTCAGACTTGGTCAGACTCGACTTTCCCACCGGATGAGCAGGAGAGCACCGTTGCGTTCGAAAGCCGAGTCTGACCCTGCTTTGCTCGTCGAGATTCGTAACCTGACCAAGTACTACGCGCGCGGCGACCAGATCATCCGCGTGCTGGTCGACATCAATCTCGACGTCCGGGTCGGCGATTATCTCGCGCTGATGGGGCCTTCGGGCTCGGGCAAGACCACGCTCCTCAATCTCATCGCCGGCATCGACAAGCCGAGCGGCGGCACGATCAAGGTCGGTGGCGTCGACATCGCCGTTCTGTCCGACGCCGATCTCGCTGCGTGGCGCGCCGCGCATGTCGGCTTCATCTTCCAGTTCTATAACCTGATGCCGGTGCTGAGCGCATTCGAGAACATCGAGCTGCCCCTGCTGCTGACGTCGCTGTCGCGGCGCGAGCGCGGGGAACGAGTCGAGGTCGCGCTGTCGCTGGTTGGCTTGAGCGACCGCGCCGAGCATTATCCGGGCGAGCTTTCCGGCGGCCAGCAGCAGCGGGTCGCCATCGCCCGTGCGCTCATCACCGACCCGACGCTCATCGTCGCCGATGAACCGACCGGCGATCTGGATCGCGCGACGGGCGAGGAAATTCTTGGGCTACTCGAGCGGCTCAACCGCGAGCTGGGCAAGACGATCCTGATCGTGACGCACGACCCGAAGGCGGCCGAGAAGGCGCACCGTATCGTGCACCTGGAGAAGGGTGAGCTGGTCGATTGACCGAGTTACGCGGCGGCCTTGTCGGGGCGCCTGGGCTGCGACAGAAGATCGTCGTCGAGTGAGTATTCCATCGCCGCTTGCGCCGGCGGCACCGACGTGAACAGCAGGTCGCGCTCAGCCGCATCGATCGCCTGCAGGATCGCATTCCCGTCGGCCTCGCGCTCGACGTCGCTGCGTGCGGTCGCCCATGCCTGCCTGACCGCGCGCTCTTCGACCAGATCCGCATCGGAGGTGTTGATCAGCGTGTCGAGCGTCGAAGCGTCGGTCGCCGGCGAGGTGCGCGAAAGGGTGCGTGGCGCGGTCATGTGCGATGGCGCGATGGTCCGGGGCTTGGTTCGCGGCGAAATCAACGGCGCCGGCTCGACATCGAGGTGCGAGAGCGTCACCGGTACTGCCGACAGATCGGTTAACGATCGCGGGTTGTCATGGTCGGGGCCGCGTGTCCATGCCGGGATTTCCAGCGCCGCGCGGCGGCGTCGAGCAACAAAGGTACCGAGCGTAAGCGCGCCGATCACTGCCAGCGGCGTCGCCAAGTACCACCAAAGGTTGTCCTGATCCTCGTTGACCTGAGGCCGGCGTGGCGCCGCCGGCGCGGGTTTCGCGGCGGGGATGGGGGCCGATAGCGGGTGGAGTTCCGCGGCACTTGCGGCGACTCTTTCGATCTTGGCCGGTGCGGGGATCGCGATCGCGGCCGGAGGACGATCGGTTGCCACTGCACGCGGCGCGGCGCGGGACTCGCCCGGAGGCGAGCTTTCCGCGCTGCGCCGCGCCGTGCTCAGCGCTGTCTTGGGCCGTTCCTGTCCGGGTTCGCGCGCTGTTGACGGTCGGGTCACCGCAGCGGTGTTTACCGCCTGCGGGTCGAGCAGCAGGACGTAGTTGCGCCGGCTGGTTCCATCGCATCCGGCCTGAATCGCAAATTGGACCGCGGGTTCGCTGACTGCGTTCGGCGTCGTCACGATGAGTCTTGGCGTCGCCGCTGCGCGTTCAACACTGACCCTGCCCGTCACTATCAGCGCACCGATGCCGGCGGTGGTCGGAACCAGGCGGACACACGTGGCGTCCAGCGATTCGCCGGGTGCGGGTCGGATCGGAATCACGACTCGCAGCGGCGCGCCCAGCCCCG
>VBCL01000014.1:4222-16901 GCA_005888865.1 Betaproteobacteria bacterium
AGGGTGCGTAAATGGACACGGAAAGGAGTCTGTCGGTGGCGGCGTGTCATTCTCAAAAAGCGCTCGAGGGGCGAAGGTTTCGATTTAATACCTTTTAAAGCAAAGTCCATGCCGTGGAGCGTCTGAGCGAACAGGCGTGGCCCGGAAGCGCAGCGAACCTGCCGCGGCGTCATTTGCCTGACATGACGTTGTCATTCAAACCGCGCTTCCGGTTGCGGCTGGTTGGCCGGCGTGCGGTAAGCTGACGCGCTGGTACTGGTCATGTACGTCCTTCGCCTCGTCCTCAAGAACGCGCTGCGGCACAAGCTGCGCACGGCCCTCACGATCGTGGGCATCGTGGTCGCGATCACGGCGTTCGGTCTGCTGCGTACCGTCATCGACGCGTGGTATGCGGGCGCCAACGCGAGCTCCAGCGCGCGGCTCGTCACCCGTAACGCCGTGTCGCTGGTGTTTTCCCTGCCGCTGACCTATGTCCAGAAGATCCGCCAGGTCGACGGCGTGACCGCGGTTTCCTGGGCGAACTGGTTCGGCGGGGTCTACGTGAGCGAGCGCAATTTCTTCCCGCAGTTCGCGATCGATCCACCCACGTACCTGGAGATCTATCCCGAGTTCGTCCTCTCGCCCGAGGAGAGGAAGGCATTCCTGACCGACCGCCAGGGCGCGATCGTCGGCCGCAAGCTCGCCGAGCAGTACGGCTGGAAAGTCGGCGACCAAATACCGCTGCGCGGCACGATCTTTCCGGGAACCTGGACGTTCAATCTGCGCGGCATCTACGACGGCGCGAGCAAGACCACCGCCGAATCGCAGATGTTCTTCCACTGGGACTTGCTCAACGAGTCGCTCAAGAAGCGCTTTCCGCGGCGCGCCGATCAGACCGGAGTGTTGATCTCGAGGCTCAAGGATCCGGATCAGGCCGCCGCCGTATCGCAGGCGATCGACGCGATGTTCAAGAATTCGCTGGCCGAGACGCTGACCGAGACCGAGAACGCGTTCCAGCTCGGTTTCGTGTCGATGTCCGAGGCGATCCTGCTCGCGATCCAGGCCGTCTCGTTCGTGGTCATCGTCATCATCATGGCGGTGATGGCGAATACCATGGCCATGACGGCGCGCGAGCGCGGCGCCGAATACGCGACCCTCAAGGCGCTGGGCTTCGGTGGCGGGTTCGTTGCGCTCCTGATCTTCGGCGAATCGCTGCTGATCGCGCTGACCGGCGGTGTGGTCGGCGTGCTGCTCACCTTCCCGGTCGCCAACGGATTTCGCGAGGCGCTGGGCACGTTCTTCCCGATCTTCTACGTGAGCGAGGAGACCCTGGCGATGCAGCTCGTGGCGGCGCTTATTGTCGGCGTGGTCGCTGCCGTGTTCCCAGCGTGGCGCGCGGCGCGCCTGCGCGTAGTCGACGGGTTGCGGGCAATTGCCTGAATCGCAATGAGGGTTCCGTTCACCTACATCGTGCGCAATCTCTTCGCGCGCCGGCTCACCACCGCGTTGACCGCAGGCGGAATGGCGCTCGTGGTTTACGTCTTCGCGACCGTACTCATGCTCTCGGCCGGACTGCGGGCGACGCTGGTCGCCACCGGACAGGACGACAACGTGATCGTGATCCGCCGCGGCTCGCAAACCGAAGTGCAGAGCGGCATCGACCGCGCGCAGGCCAGTGTCGTCGAGAGCCTGCCGGATGTCGCGGTGGGCGAGGACGGCCGGGCGCAGCTCTCGAAGGAGCCGGTGGTGCTGATCAACCTGCCGAAACGCGCATCGGGGAAGCCATCGAACGTCGTGATCCGCGGCGTGATGCCGCGCGGGCTCACGCTGCGCCCGCAGATGCACATCATCGAAGGCCGCATGTTCCGGCCGGGGACCGCGGAGGTCGTCGCCGGCGCGTCGATCGCGACCGGTTTCCGGGGCGCGGGACCGGGCGAGACGCTGCGCTTCGCCTCGCGCGACTGGACCGTGGTCGGGGTGTTCGACGCAGGCGGCACCGGCTTCGACTCCGAGATCTGGGGCGATGCCGAGCAGATGATGCAGGTTTTCCGGCGCACCAACTTCTCGGCGCTCATCTTCAAGCTTGGCGACAGCGAGCGCTTCGACGCGGTCAAGCAGGCCATCGAGTCCGATCCGCGGTTGACGCTCGACGCCAAGCGCGAGACGCGGTTCTATGCCGATCAGTCGGAGGCGCTCGCGACCTTCATCAATTACCTCGGCACGACGATATCGATCATCTTCTCCATCGGCGCGGTCATCGGCGCGATGATCACCATGTACGCGAGCGTGGCGAGCCGCACGGCGGAGATCGGCACGCTGCGTGCGCTCGGGTTTTCGCGCACAGCGATCCTCACGGCATTCCTCGCCGAGTCGCTGCTGCTGGGGCTTCTCGGCGGCGTTCTCGGGCTCGCCGGCGCGGCGTTCATGCAGGCGCTGTCGATCTCGACGACCAACTTCCAGACCTTCGCCGAAGTCGCGTTCCGGTTCGTGCTGACACCCGGCATCGCGATTGCGGCGCTTTGCTTCGCGCTGGCGATGGGGTTCGTGGGCGGCTTCCTACCCGCGGCGCGCGCCGCGCGCCTGAAGATCGTCGACGCGCTCCGGGCCGCGTGATGTGCGGACAGCTTTGCCGTACCGGTCGGCGCGCCGTTACAGTGCGGCCGCCGCGCGGGTCTGTGCGCCTGTCGGGGGAGCGCGCGCGCAGGTAGATTGCGGCGATGGACCCCGCTCCGACGATGACCGCGCGCAGCACAGCGAACACTCCCGCTCCGCCGATGGGACCGATCGCGCTTTTCTCGATTCCCACGCTGATCTGGGGCTCGACGTGGCTGGCGATCACCTTCCAGCTGGGCGTCGTCTCGCCCGAGGCGTCGGTCGTCTATCGCTTCGCGCTCGCGGCGATCCTACTCGGCGCGTGGTGCCTGGCGACCGGCCGGTCGCTGCGCTTTCCGCTGGCGCAGCACGGCTGGTTCGCCGCGCAGGGGACGTTTCTTTTCGGGCTCAATTATCTGTGCGTGTACTGGGCCGAACGCTACGTCGCCTCGGGCTTGGTCGCGGTGATGTTCTCGCTCATCGTGTTCCTCAATCTCGTCGGCGTTCGCGTCTTCTTCGCGACGCCCGTCAACCGCCGTACGCTCGCCGGCGCGACGCTCGGGATCACCGGGGTGGTGGCGCTGTTCTGGCGCGATTTCTCGGCCGGGCAAGCCGATGCGGCACTCGGCGTCCTGTTCGGCGTCGGCGGGACGGTATTCGCCTCGATCGGCAATATGCTCGCAGTACGCAGCCAGCGCCGAACGGTGCCGCTCCTGCCCGGTGTCGCCTGGGCCATGGGCTATGGCGCCCTGGTCATCGCGCTGGTCGCGGAGCTCGATGGTGCGACGTGGTCCTTCGAAGCCACGCCGCGTTATGTGCTGTCGCTGCTCTATCTCGCGGTGTTCGGATCGGTGGTCGCGTTCGGAACGTACCTGACGCTCCTCGGAAGGATCGGCGCGGCGCGTGCCGGGTACGTCGGCGTGGCGGTGCCTGTCGTCGCCTTGTTGCTCTCGACGGTATTCGAGCATTACGAGTGGACGCTGTCGGCGCTGATCGGCGCGGGACTCTGCGTCGCGGGTAACTTACTGGTGTTGATGCCGCGAAGCGCCGGTGGACGCGAGTAGCGCGGCTTACCGCGGCGTTGCCGTACGAGGCGCCCAAAAAGAAGCCGTTCGCCCGAACGATTCGCAGGCGAACGGCGGATTGAGCCAGCTACTCAGGCAACGGCTTTACCGATACGTCGACGGCGACACGGCGCCATAGACGTCGTACACGCGGCGCACGGAGGCAATCCTGCGATCGACGTCCCGGGTCAGGCGCGGGTATTCACCGGGGCCGAAGGTGCGGCATTGACCCTGGAACCGGGTGTCGGTGCAAACCATCCAGTATCCCGCATCGATTCGCATCGAAGCCGCGCGGTCCATGAACCCCATCCATTCCAGGTTGGGCAATTCCCGCCGATCGATCACCAGCGATTGCCCGCCGAAATCGGGAGCCTCATAGAGCACGACGCGTCCCTCGGCCGGCACCGGAGTGGTGATCACTCCGACAGGTGCGGGACCGGGTGAGACCAGTTCCGCCGAGCTTATTCTGCCGTTGAGCGCGCCCAGGCTGTCATAGCGGCCGGGGCCGAAGTCCGCGCACTGGCCGCGGTAGTAGTCGCGCGTGCACAGCCGCCACGTGCCGCCGTAGACGATGGCCGCCCCGGCACCCGAGTACGCGGGGATTCGATCGAGCTTGCCGTTGGTGACCCTGAGCTCGACCGCGGGGCCGGCGAGGCCGGGCTGCTCGTACAGCACGATGCGCGCCTCTGCGCTGGCAACGACCGGCGCGGGTACGGTGACCACGGGCGCCGGAGCGACGACCGGTGGCGGCGCGACGGACACGCCGACGATCTCGCGCACCGAAGCGACGCGGTCGTGAAGCGCAGGTTCGAGACGGGTGTATTCGCCGGGCTGCAATCGGGTGCAGTTGCCCCGATAGAACGGGTCGGTGCAGACTTCCCACACGCCTTCGCGAACGATGATCGACGAGGCGGTATCGTTGAAGCCGGTCCTTTCCAGATCGGGCGCCGCACGGCGCACCGTCAGGGTGTTTCCGTTGAAGTCCCGATGCTCATAAAGCGTGATCTCGCCGGCGAGGGCACTCGAGGCAACCAATGCGAGCGCGGCGCCGAGGAGGACACGCCATGGTACGTTGGATTCGGTACGCATAGGCAATTCTCCATGGCAGGTCGCCGGCAAAGAGACCGGCTGTGGTTTGGACGCGCAAGAGCCGCCGATGGTTGAAGCGAAATTGTCTTTGCTCCGTCGTTCGACAACGACAGTGCGGAACGTCCGCGATTTCCGACAGACGTCGTCCGACGAGTCCAGCTAATCGAGGTGAAGTCTCGCGTCGGTGATCAGCTTCTTCCAGCGTGCGAGGTCAGCTTCGATGAGCCTGCCCAGTCGTTCCGGCGGCCCAGCGATGAGCTCTGCGCCTTCGCGTTCGAGGCGCTCCTTCACATCGGGCTGGGTCAGGGCCCGCGCGACCTCGGTATTGAGCCGAAGCACGACTTCACGCGACGTTCCGGCGGGTGCGACGATGCCCCAGTAGTTCACGACTTCCCCGATTCCTTCCAGGTCGGCACGTCGGGAAGAAGCGCCGCGCGCTTCGGGCCGGTCACGGCCAGCACGCGCAGGCGCCCCTGCGCGAGGTAGGGCAGGGTGGCCGGAATCGACGCGGTGATCGCCTGTATCTGCCCCGAAAGAAGGTCGACCGTTGCCGGCGCAATCCCCTTGTAGGGGATGTGGACGATGTCGATGCCGGTGCGCGACTTCAGGAGCTCCAGCGCCAGATGGTTGACACTGCCGGTACCCGCCGAGCCGTAGTTGAGCTTTCCCGGTTGCTGCTTCGCGAGCGCAACGAATTCGCGCATGGTCGTCGCCGGGACGTCGGCGTTGACGACGAAAGCGAGCGGACCGAGTGCGATGGGCGCAACCGAAACGAACTGGTGCAGTGGATCGTAGCCGGCGTTTGCGGACGCGGCCGCGACCGTGGTGAACGGGGAGGCAACCAGGAGCAGCGTATAGCCGTCGGGCTCGGCTCGAGCGACTTCGGTCGCGCCGATCGCGCCGCCCGCCCCGGGGCGATTGTCGACGACAATTGGCGTTGCCATCGAGTCGCCAATTTTTTGCGCGAGCACGCGCGCAATGGTGTCGGTGCCCGCGCCCGGAGGAAAAGGCACGACCAGGCGGATTGCCTTTACCGGATACGCGCCGGTGCTCTGCGCGCAAGCGAGCGAGGATGCGAGTGCGAAAGCCGCTGCGGCGAGGAGACGGAGGACGGTCATCAATCGTCGTGTGCGCCCTGAACGACGTCGACATTGTCGATCAGGCGGGTCGTGCCGAGCATCGCCGCACCGAGCACGATCAGCAGGTTGGGGTGGTCGTAGCCCTCGGGGTGCGGGATACGCAGCGCGAGCCCGTGGCGTATCGCGATGTAATCGACTTTCCACCCGTTCTTCGCGAGCTCGGCACGCGCCGCCGCCTCGAGGTTGGCGTAGTCGTGTCGGCCGCCCAGGATCTGATCGGCGACCCAGGAGAGCGTACGGTAAAGCCGCGGTGCCTCCTGCCGCTCCACCAGCGAGAGGTAGCTGTTGCGCGACGCGAGCGCGAGGCCGTCCTCTGCGCGCACCGTCTCGGCGGGAACGATGCGAATGGGCAGGTTGAATTGCTGCACCATGCCGCGCACGATTTTGAGTTGCTGCCGGTCCTTCTTCCCGAATACGGCGACGTCCGGCTGCACCAGGTTGAAGAGCTTCAGCACGACGGTGCACACACCGTGGAAGAACCCCGGGCGTGAGGCGCCTTCGAGCTCCTCGGCGAGGGGGGGCGGTACGACCCGGTACACCTGCGGGGTCGGATACATCTCCTGCTCCGTCGGAGCGAACAGGACGTCGACCCCGAGGCGCTTCAGCGCTTCCCGATCGGCTTCGAAGGTGCGCGGATAGCGGTCAAAATCCTCGTTCGGACCGAACTGCAACCGATTGACGAAGATGCTGGCGACCACCGTATCGCCGTGCTCGCGCGCGATGCGCATGAGCTGCAGGTGCCCGTTGTGGAGATTGCCCATCGTTGGCACGAACGCGATCCTGCCTCCGTGGGCAAGGCGTTCGTGCAGCTCGGAAGCGGTAGTGAGGATTTCCATGGTCGTCGACCGATCGCGCGGCGCTACCGCAAGAGCATCGCCGCGCTAGACGCAGTGCTCGGGTCCCGGGAAGCTGCCGTCCTTGACTGCCCTGACGTAGGCCACAACGGCGCCCTCGACATCGCTGCTGCCGGTCATGAAGTTGCGCACAAAGCGCGCCGGCTTGCCCGGATAGATCCCAAGCATATCGTACAGAACGAGTACCTGGCCACTGCACCCCTGGCCGGCACCGATGCCGATGGTGGGCGTCGGGATCTGCGTGGTGAGCTCGGCAGCCAGCGGGGCAGGCACCATTTCGAGCACGAGCAGATCGATGCCGGCCGCGGTCAACGCCTGTGCATCCTCGCGCATCGTGCGCGCCGACGCGTCGGTCTTGCCCTGCGCCTTATAGCCGCCGATTCGGTGCACGGATTGCGGCTGCAGCCCGAGGTGGCCGCATACCGGAATGCCGCGAGCGACGAGGAATTCGACCGTCGGCGCGAGCCATGCGCCCCCCTCGACCTTGACCATTTTCGCGCCGGCGGCCATCAGGCGCACGGCGTTGCCGTACGCCTGCTCGGGGCTTGATTGATAGCTCCCGAACGACATATCGGCGATCACCAGCGCCGAGCGCGCACCCGCGGCGACGCAGCGGGTGTGATAAACCATCTCGTCGGGCGTAACGGAAAGGGTCGTGTGGTGCCCGCCGATCACCATCCCCAGCGAGTCACCGACGAGCAGCGCGTCGACGCCGGCCCGATCGAGCAGCGCCGCAAAGCTCGCGTCGTAACAGGTCAGCATGGCGATCTTCTCGCCCTGCCGCGCAATTGCCGAAAGCCCGGGCACCGTGCGCGAGGGAGTCGGCGCAGTCATTTGTGGTGCCCCACGCTTGCGGCCTCATTGGCCAGCTCATTTGCCAACTGAGCCGCTGCGCTGCCCCCAAAAGCGGGGGAGCTATTCACGCCTTGGGGCGGCCCTGCGGCGGTCATGGCGTGCCCAGATTGAAGAATTCCCGCCTGCCGCGCATGCCCTCGACGTGCGAGAGGAGCAGCTCGAAATGCTCGGCATCGTGGACGAAGTTCAGCCGCTCGCTGTTCACGATCAGCACCGGCGCCTCGTCGTATTGGTAGAAATACCGGCTGTACGCATCGGCCAGCCGCGCCAGGTAGGCTTCGGTGATCGCGCGCTCGTAGGCGACGCCGCGCCGATGCACACGCTCGATCAACGTGGCCACCGGCGCCTGCAGATAGACCACGAGATCCGGTGTCGGCGTCTGCGGCTTGAGGTGGGAGTAGACCTTGTCGTAGAGCGCGAATTCGTCGTCGCTGAGGTTGAGGCGCGCGAACAGCGGGTCCTTGTCGAGGAGGAAGTCCGCCACGGTCGCGCGCCCGAAAAGGTCGAGCTGGTGCAGTCCCCGGATCTGGTCGACGCGCTGGAACAGGAAGTTGAGCTGAGTCGGTAGCGCGTAGCGCGGGATATCCTCGTAGAAGCGTGCGAGAAACGGATTCTCGGCCGGCGCTTCGAGCAGCGCTTCTGCGCCGAGGTAGTGCGCAAGCGCCTGCGCGAGGCTCGTCTTGCCCGCACCGATGGGTCCTTCGACGACGACGTAGCGGCACTTGGCGAGTTCCATGGCGAGGCGGGAAGGTTAGCGCCAGGCGTGGGTCCGGGTGCGGGCGATGCGCTGGCCGCGGGCGAGGGAGAGCCATCGTCGTGCTGCTCCGCGGCCCGGGATCGTCACCGCCGGCGCAATGTCGAGAAGCGGGCGCAGGACGAAGGCGCGCTCGTGCATGCGAGGATGGGGAACAGTGAGCCGTGATCCGGAAAAGCGGCGGCGGCCATAGAGCAGCAGGTCCAAGTCGAGCACGCGCGGCGCGTTACGCCGTTCGCCCGGCACTCGCCGCCGGCCGTGGCGGCGCTCGATGGCGGTAAGCCGTCGCAGCACCGCGCCGGGTCCGAGCGCCGTGCGCAGCATCGCGACCGCGTTGACGTAGTCCGGCTGGGGCTCGTCGGCCCCGATCGGCGCGCTCACGTAATTGCCCGATGCGGCGAGCAGCCGCGTGCGCGGCAGCCGCGCGAGCGCGCGCATGGCTCGCGCCAGGCGGCGGCGGGGATGGTCGAGATTGCTGCCGAGCCCGACGTAGACGAGGCTCATCAGTGCTCGGACGACGAGGACGGGGCATCGGGAGCGTCGACGGTGGCCCGGGAGTCCTTCCGTCCCCGGCCGCGAGAGCGCCGGCGTTTCTTTTTCGGGGCTTCGTCCGGACGCAGCATGTGTTCGCGCTCCGCGGTATCGGCGTGCTGGAAGCGTTCCCACCAGTCCACGAGCTCGACCGGGATCTCTCCGCTGTGTCCGCGCAACCAGAGAAAGTCGTAGGCGGCCCGGAAGCGCGGATGCTCGAGAAGCCGGAATGGGCGCTGACCCGCACGCTGCTCGAAGCGCGGCTGCATCGCCCAGGTTTCCTTGATCACGGCTTCGAACCGGCGCGGAATCGCGAGTCGTTCGGCCTGCTGCTCGAGCACGCGGTCCATCGCTACGAACAACGCGGGTGTCGGCCGCTCGCCCTTCGCCTTGGCCGCATTCCAACTCGCCAGGACCTCATGCCAGAGCAAGGTGGCGAACAGGAACGCCGGCGTTACCGATTTTCCGATGCGCACGCGCTCGTCGGTGTTCTCGAGCGCGAGATCGATGAAGCGCTGGCCGAGCGGTTGCTCGAGGATCACGTCGAGAAGCGGCAGCACCCCGTGATGCAGCCCGTGATGGCGCAGGCTCCTGAGCGATTCGACGGCATGCCCGGACAGGAGCAACTTCTCCATCTCGTCGAAGATCCGCGCCGGCGGCAGGTTATGAATCAGCGGCGCGAGCGTGGGGATTGGCATCGCGGTCTTCTTTTCGATCCGGAGACCGAGCTTCGCGGCAAGCCGCACGCCGCGAAGCATGCGGACCGGATCCTCGCGATAGCGGGTCACCGGATCGCCGATCAGCCTCAGCTTCTTCGCCTTGACGTCGGCAACCCCGCCGACGTAATCCCACACGCTCTCCGTCGACGGGTCGAAATACAACGCGTTGATCGTGAAGTCGCGCCGGACCGCGTCTTCGGCCTGGTTCCCGAAGACGTTATCGGTGAGCAGCCGCCCGTGCTCGTCGGCGGTGTCCTCGCCGGCCTGTCGGCCGCGGAAGGTGGAGACCTCGATCGTCTCCGGGCCGGCGAGCACGTGTACCAGGCGGAAGCGCCGACCGATGATGAACGCGCGCCGGAAGAGCGGCTTCACCTGCTCGGGCGTGGCATCGGTCGCGAGATCGAAGTCCTTGGGCTGGAACCCGAGCAGCAGGTCGCGGACGGCGCCGCCCACGATGAACGCCTTGAAGCCCGCCTGTTGCAGCTTCCGCGTCACGTCGATCGCGCCACGCGAGATCTGCGTCCGGCGGACGCGATGGGCGTCGGGGCCGAACAGCCGCGGCTCGGTTGCCGGCCTGCCTGGAATCAGGCGCGCGAGAAAGCGACGAATCATCCGTCCTGTACCGGTGCGGCGCGACTCAGCGCGCTGCAGTGGTGATGCGACTCGCTATCATGGGTTCGGGAGCGCCGGTGCAAAGGTGGATGCCGGAGGCGGGGCGCGAAGGGCCAGCCGCCGAATCGACTGCAGGGAGACACGGGGCTACTGCGCATCATAGCACGGAGACGCGCGGGGCCGGCCGTGGACTCGCCATGACGACGATCAAGGTCTGCGCGTGGCACCGCGTGGGAAAATCCCCGATAATCGATGCTTTTTCCCCGGCCATTCAAGCCGCGCCAAGGAGAATTCATGCCCACGTATCAGCACGTGACCGTCCCGACCGGGGGCCAGAAAATTACCGTCAACAAGGATTTCAGCCTCAACGTTCCCGATCAACCGATCATTCCGTATATCGAGGGCGATGGCACCGGCCTCGACATCACTCCGGTGATGATCAAGGTGGTCGACGCGGCGGTCTCCAAGGCGTACGGCGGCAAGCGGAAAATTCAGTGGATGGAGATTTACGCGGGCGAGAAGTCGACCAAGGTCTACGGTTCCGACGTGTGGCTGCCGGACGAGACCCTGCAAATCCTCAAGGACTACGTGGTCTCGATC
Source organism: Betaproteobacteria bacterium (assembly GCA_005888865.1). Lineage (GTDB taxonomy): Bacteria > Pseudomonadota > Gammaproteobacteria > Burkholderiales > Casimicrobiaceae > PALSA-1003. Next base: position 15,011 of record VBCL01000014.1, read on the forward strand.
AAGGGCCCGCTCACCACGCCGGTCGGCGGAGGTATCCGGAGCCTGAACGTTGCACTGCGCCAGCAGCTCGACCTCTACGTCTGCCTGCGGCCGGTGCGCTACTTCGCCGGCGTGCCCAGCCCGGTGAAGGCGCCGGAAAAGATCGACATGGTGATCTTCCGCGAGAACTCGGAGGATATCTACGCCGGCATCGAGTGGGCCGCGGAGAGCGACGGCGCGAAGAAGGTCGTCGACTTCCTGGTCAAGGAAATGGGCGTCAGGAAGATCCGCTTCCCCGCGACGTCGGGCATTGGGATCAAGCCGGTGTCGCGCGAGGGGACCGAACGGCTGGTGCGCAAGGCGATCCAGTACACCATCGACAACGATCTGCCGTCGCTGACCCTCGTCCACAAGGGCAACATCATGAAGTTCACCGAGGGCGGCTTCCGCGACTGGGGATACGCGCTGGCGCAGAAGGAGTTCCACGCCACGCCCATCGACGGTGGTCCCTGGTGCAAGTTCAAGAATCCGAAGAGCGGCCGCGACATCACGGTCAAGGACATGATCGCCGACGCCTTCCTGCAGCAGATCCTGCTTCGGCCCGACGAGTACAGCGTGATCGCGACGCTCAACCTGAACGGCGACTACATCTCGGATGCGCTCGCTGCCCAGGTCGGCGGCATCGGTATCGCGCCGGGGGCGAACATGTCGGACTCGGTGGCGGTATTCGAAGCCACGCACGGCACCGCGCCCAAGTACGCCGGGAAGGACTACGTGAACCCGGGGTCGGAGATCCTGTCCGCGGAGATGATGCTGGTGCACATGGGGTGGAAGGAAGCCGCCCAGCTCATCGTCAGGAGCCTCGAGAAGGCGATCGCCGACAAGGTGGTGACCTACGACTTCGCGCGGCTGATGTCGGGCGCCACCCAGGTGTCCTGCTCCGGCTTCGGCAAGGCGATGGTCGAGAGGATGTGACGAATCCGTCCAAGAGCGGGCACGGACGTGCTCGCGATTGGAAACGGATTCGTCATCCCGGCGGAGGCCGGGATCCAATTTATCGTCGCGGATTCGCCGGCGGTATCAACTTGGGCCCCGGCCTGCGCCGGGGCGACAACGCCAATCCTAGCGGGAGCGCGGCGAAGGCCGGGATCAAATTTATCGTCGCGGATTCGTCGGCGGTACGAAATTGGGCCCCGGCTCAGCTACGGAGATAAGCCGGGGCGACAAACTTGCGCGTCATCCCGGCGAAGGCGCCTCCGGCGCCGCAACAAAAAACCCGCCGGGCCGGCGGGTTCTTGTCGCCAAACGCCGCCCCGGGTTCCGGGCGGCCGGCGGAAATTCAGGCGGCCTGAATGTTGGAGGCCTGCTTTCCCTTGGGTCCCTGGGTGACTTCGAAGCTCACCTTCTGACCTTCCTTCAGCGTCTTGAAACCGTTCATCTGGATCGCCGAGAAATGCGCGAACAGGTCTTCGCCACCGTCTTCCGGAGTGATGAAACCATAACCTTTCGCGTCATTGAACCACTTGACCGTACCCGTTGCCATAGACCTGCGTCCTTACAAGAATGAGGGGTTGTGTTTGGGGAGCAAGTACTATCTACGGCAAGCGCAACCGTGCTCGGTGCGGCGACGAACCGGGACAGCAAAGACTCGGAGGCCAAACGCAAGTTTTGTACGCGCTTTGCGACGGCCAAGTCAAGTCCCGGGCCCAAAATGCGCGTTCCCCTTGAAAAATCTGTTGCAATCATCAAACATTAGAGCATCGGACCGCGGGTTTCCGGCACGGCATGGCGATTCAGCATCACGACGGGAGCGTTCTCGAGGTCGAAAAGACCCGTCTCAAGCCCCCGCCGTTGTATAAGGTCATCCTGCTCAACGACGACTATACCCCGATGGACTTTGTCGTCGTGGTGT
>VBCL01000014.1:16921-17288 GCA_005888865.1 Betaproteobacteria bacterium
GTATTCGCGATGAGCCGCGAGAAGGCAACTCAGGTGATGCTCCAGGTCCATCGCGAGGGCATGGGGGTGTGCGGCACGTACACGCGCGAAGTCGCCGCGGCGAAGGTCGATCAGGTGCTCGGCATCGCGCGCAAGCACCAGCATCCACTCCAGTGCACGATGGAGGAGACTTAGACGTTAAGGCAGCAACGCGGTAGCCGCTCCAGATCGGTGTGTGCGCTGCGATGAAGGTTGAACGATCATGATTGCGCAGGAACTCGAAGTCTCCCTCCATATGGCTTTTGTCGAGGCTCGGCAGAAGCAGCATGAGTTCATCACCGTCGAGCATCTGCTCCTGGCGATGCTCGACAACCCGTCCGCCGCCGAG
>VBCL01000036.1:0-260 GCA_005888865.1 Betaproteobacteria bacterium
TGATCGAGGTATTGGTCATCGCATAAGGAATCACCTGATCGATCAGCTTTTCCAGGTCTTCGACCGATTCGATCTGGGCTCGCGCGATGAAGCAGTCTTCGCCCGTAATTCGATCGCACTCTACGATCTCCGGCAGTCCCTGCAAAATGTCCGCGACCTTCTGGAGTTGTCCGGGGATGGGTCTGATGCGCAACCAGGCTGCGACCGGCAGCCCCAGTGCCTTTGGATTGATCGCGAGCGTGTAACCCTCGATCACGCCG
>VBCL01000036.1:476-902 GCA_005888865.1 Betaproteobacteria bacterium
AGACGTAGCATCCAGAATAGCATCCCAGTGGAGATGTAAAAAGGCTTCTGTGGCTCTCATACTGGGGGCACATGCGCCGATCCGGGTTCACGTTCAACAGAATCGCTCATTGCGCCCCGCCGCAGATCTGGTTCGGCGTGAGCGCGGTATTCCACTATCTCGGTCCGTCCTTCGCCGTATTGCTTTTCCCCGCCGTCGGCGTGCTGGGCGTCGCCTGGATGCGGATCGCGTCTGCAGCGACGATCTTCGCGCCATGGACCCGGCCCTGGAGAACCATCAAGGATGCCGACCGGCGAACGCGATGGTTGCTGACCGGGCTCGGAGCATGTCTCGCCGTCATGAATACGTCGTTCTATCTGGCGCTCGATCGGTTGCCTATGAGCCTGGTGGCCGCCATGGAGTTCGTGGGCACGATCGGAGTCGCGC
>VBCL01000036.1:1044-11386 GCA_005888865.1 Betaproteobacteria bacterium
TCGTCCTCGGCCACAAGATCTCCGAGCGCGGTGCGAGCGGCGGTGTGGAACGACTCGGGGCAGCGATGGCCATCGCGTTTCTCTTCATCATCCCGATCGGGTTCGTCCAGGCCCTCAAGGCGTTTGGGGCCGTCGAGCTCGTTCTGGCGGGGATCGGCGTCGGCGTCTGCTCTTCGGTCATTCCGTACGTGTGCGATCAGCTGGCGATGTCGCGCCTGCCCCGGACGAGCTTTGCTCTCATGCTGGCGCTGCTGCCGGCGACGGCGACGATCATAGGGGCCATCATCCTCGCGCAGATTCCGAGTGTGCGGGACGTGACCGGCGTGCTTCTCGTCATGCTCGGGATTGCAATTCACAAGCCGGCGGCGCTGGAGGCATCCCGATGACAAGGCGAGAGCTTGGTCCGACGCTGAGCGGGCGAAGCGGGCGATTGCAGGCTTCCAGTGATCGTAACCTGCCGGATATCTCACGCACAGATCGCCAACACGCCGTCGGCATCAGCCCCGCGACGATGGTGCTGCTTCTCGCTGCTTGGGTCGTCCGTGGGATCTGGATCTTGCGGCGCGCGTATCCGCGGAAGGTTTGAGCGAAGCATCGATCAGGACCTCCGCGGCAGCACGTGCGGCGCGGGCAAGCGCCGGCACCGGATCTCCATGAACCAGCGCGGCCGAGACCGCGCCCTCGGCGAGCAGTTGAAGTTGCGTGGCCAGCGCGTCGGCATCGTTTGCGCCGATGCGCTGCAGAAGCGCGCGCATCCATTGCCGACGCTGCTCCTTGAACTGCAGTGCGATCCCTACCGCCGCGTGCTTCGGGTCGCTCAGCTCGCAGACCGCATTGACGTAGGGACAACCACGGTAGTCGGATTTCGCGAAGACGCGCTCGAGATGGTCGAAGTAGCCGAGGAGCTGCTCGCGCGCAGGCGCGTCCGAAGGCGCGATGTGCCTGAAGCGTGCGACAAGGTAGGCCGCGATGAGGTCGTCCTTGGTCGCGTAGTAGTTATAGAGCGTGCGCTTGCTGACGCCCGCTTCCGCCGCCACGGCGTCCACCCCGACGGCGCGAATCCCGTGGTGATAGAAGAGCTTGTCCGCCGCGGCGAGGATGCGTTCGGCCGGGGAGGCGCGTGCGGGGTCGGTCGGGGTCATATTTACTTTAACCGTCCTACACCGATCGGTGTATTTTAGCCTTGACATAGAATAGCAGTTGTCTGATCATAGGTAAACCGATCTGTTTACCTCGTCCTTTACTTTGTTGACCGCTATGACCTCGACCATCGACCGTCGTGCAATGCTGCTGCTCCTCATCCTGAGCGGCGTGATCATCGCTCTTTGCATGGGGCTGCGCCAGAGCCTGGGCATCTTCATGCGACCGATGACCGTCGAGCTCGGCATCTCTGCCGCGACCTTCGGCTTCGCGATCGCTCTGCAGAACATCGTCTGGGGCGTGTCGCAGCCATTCGTTGGCGCGGTGGCCGACCGCTACGGCGCACGGCCGGTGCTGATCGCGACGTCGTTTATCTACGCCGCAGGACTGGCGCTGATGGTTTTCGCCAGATCCTTTCCGGGCGCGCTCGAGCTCGCGGGTTTCCTCGCCGGCATCGGCACCGCGGGTACCGGCTTCGGTGTCCTGATCGGCACCATCGCGCGCGCTACGCCGCCCGAGCGGCGTACCCAGACGGTCGGTCTGGTCGCTGCGGTAGGTTCTCTCGGCACCATGGTGCTCGCGCCGTTCGGGCAGTGGTTCATCGACGGTTTTGGCTGGAAGGCCGCGATGATCGGGTTCGCCGCGATCGCCGGTTCGATGGCGTTGCTGTCATTGCCGATTCGGGAGTCGCCGCAAGCGCATTCGATCGTGACCAAGAAGCAGAAGCTCGGCGACGCCGCACGCGAAGCGATGAGCCACCGCGGGTACCTGTTCATGACGGCGGCGTTCTTCGCCTGCGGCTTCCAGCTCGTGTTCATCACCACCCACCTGCCGGCATACCTGCAGATTTGCGGCGTGGCGCCGGGCGTGGCGGCGAGCGCGCTGGCGCTGATCGGATTCTTCAACGCCATCGGCACGTACCTCTTTGGCCACCTTGGCGCCCGCTACAGCCAGAAGCATCTGCTCGCGATGATCTATCTGCTGCGGACGCTCATCATCATCGCGTTCCTGGCGGTGCCGATCAGTCAGGCTTCGACCCTCGTCTTCGCGGCGGCGATGGGCTTCCTCTGGCTCGGTGTCGCGCCGCTCATCACCGGCATCATCGGCCGGGTGTTCGGCCTGACCCACTTCAACACGCTCTACGGCATCGTTTTCTTAAGCCACCAGCTCGGCTCGTTCTTCGGTGCCTGGATGGGCGGTCTCGTGCTCGACCGCTTCGGCAACTACAACGTCGCCTGGGGGGCGCTGATCGCGATCGGTCTCACCGCCTTTACGCTGCAGTGGCTGATGGACGAGCGGCCGCCCGTCGAGCGCAAGCCCGCTGGCGCGAACGCGCCGCTCCCTGCATAGGTTCAATACCCGGATGCCAATCCCGTCCCTCTTCTAGGATCGTTGGCACCGTAGAAGCGGTCCGCGCCGCGCGGCTTGCCGTTAAGCGACGGCGCCCCGACGAGAATGCCCGCAGCGTGGCCGGAGGGCTGAGGGTCGCCCAGCTTGTGGCCCATGTCGACCAGGATCTTGCGTGTGTCGGGGCTCAACGCAAAGGTCTCGACGTTGGTCGTCTCCGGCAGCCACTGCTGATGGAAGCGCGGAGCGTCGATCGCCTCCTGGATGTTCATGCCGTAATCGATCACGTTCAGGATGCAGTGCACGACCACGGTGATAATCCGGCTGCCGCCTGGCGTGCCGATCACCATAACCGGCTTGCCATCGCGAGAGACGATGGTCGGGCTCATGGAGCTCAACGGCCGCTTGCCGGGCGTGATCGCGTTGGCCTGCCCCTGCACCAGTCCGTACAGGTTCGGCACGCCGAGCTTGGCGGTGAAATCGTCCATCTCGTCGTTGAGCAGGACGCCGGTCTTCGCCGCGGTCACCTTGGCGCCGAACCAGTCGTTCAAGGTATAGGTGACCGACACCGCGTTACCTTGATTGTCGACGATCGAATAGTGCGTCGTGTTGAAGCCCTCGTGCGGCGGGACACCCGGCTTCAAGTCTTTCGAAACGCCGGCCTTGGTTGGATCGATGGCAGCGCGCACCTTCTCGGCGTAGCCCCTATCCAGCAGACGATCGAGGGGGTTCTTCACGAAGTCCGGATCGCCCAGATAGCTGTTGCGATCGACGTAGGCGTGGCGCATCGCTTCGATTTGATAGTGCACCGCCTGCGCGGAACGAAAACCCAGATCCTTGAGCGGATAGCCCTCGAGGATGTTGAGGATCTCGCAGATCACCACGCCGCCCGAGCTCGGCGGCGGCGCCGACACGATGTGATAGCCGCGGTAGTCGCATTCGACAGGCGCCAACTCGCGCACCTTGTATTGCTGCAAATCCGCCTTGGTGATGATGCCCTTGCCCGCGGCGCTCGAGGCCGCGATGGCATCGGCGACCGGACCCTGGTAGAAGGCAACCGGGCCTTGCTTCGCAATCAGGCGCAACGTCTTCGCCAGGTCCTTCTGCACCAGTCGATCCCCGGGCTTGTAGGGCTGGCCCTTGTTCAAGAAGATGGCCGCGGTCGCCGCGTCGTCGCGAAAGTCATCGTTCGCCGTGGCAAACAATGCGATGTCGCCGGCGTCGAGCACGAATCCGCGCTCGGCAAAACCAATGGCCGGCGCGATCAGCGCGCCGCGCGAACGCGTGCCATACTTTTCCCGAGCGTATTCGAGCCCGGCTACGCTGCCCGGTACGCCCACGGCCAGGTGGCCTTTCGTGCTCGCGCCCTTGATGACATTGCCGGCGCTATCGAGGTACATGTCGGGCGTGGCCGCGAGCGGCGCCTTTTCGCGAAAGTCGAGAAATGTCTTGCGCCCATCGGCCAATTGGATGGTCATGAAGCCCCCACCGCCCAGGTTGCCCGCGGCAGGGTAGACCACGGCCATCGCATAACCCACGGCGACCGCGGCATCGACAGCGTTGCCGCCGCGCTTGAGCACGTCGACGCCCACCTTGGTGGCAAGTTGATGCGCCGTGACCACCATGCCATGTTCGCCGCCAACAGGTGCGACCGACGCGGCGTGCGCCATGGTGCAGACAATTGCCGCAACTGCGACGATCAGGCGTGCTGAAACAAAACGGTGTCGCGTCATGAAAGGCTCCTCCCGAGCTTGATGGATCGACGTCGCAATGTGGGCCGCTGGCCCGTCAACGACAAGGTGCTCTACGGTTTAACGAACCGAAGCGCGAACTTGTCGGTAGGGATCTTCGCGTCGCCGGAAGATTCCTCGCGGGTATCGGCGGGGTCGCGCAAAAAATCGCTCTCGGCTTCGAGGACGAAGCCTGCCTTGCGCACTTCCGCAAGGACGATGGCCTGGTCGATGCGGTGAAGCGTCTTCCCGACCGAGATGTCGGCACCGGCTTTGGCCGAGTGATCGATCAGAACGAAATGCCCGCCGGGCTTCAGCGCGGCGAACAACCGCTGATTCATCTTGGCGCGGTCGACCGGAAGGTAAGTGATGTCGTGGTAGTTGAGAATGAGGGTGATCAGATCGAGCTTCGGGACCTGATCGGGCACCGGATCCTCGAACGGACGTATCACCGGCACGAGATTGGCTTGCGGATGGTCGGCGAGTCGCTTGGTGAACGCCTCGCCCGGCTGTTGCCGTTGCGCCCATACCGTGCCGGTGGGCCCGACCGCGAGCGCGAGGAGCTGCGACGTATAGCCCGCACCTGCTGAAACGTCGAGCACCTGCATGCCCGGCTTCACCTGCGTGAACGGAAGGAACTCGGCGGGATGACGCGCCGAATCCATGCGCCGGTCCTGGTCGGTGCGGATCGGACTCTCGATGACACGTTGGTTGCGCTCGGCGGCGAAGCGCGGGTCTTCGGCCGGCATCGTCGAGCAGCCGCCGAGCGCCGACAGGAGGCCTATGACGAGGAAGACCGAACGCCCAGCAATCGCGAGCGCGAGGTGGCGAGGAAAGAGGGACATTGCTGGCTCTCGATGAAAAAGTGCAGACGGGGCGAAATGATACTCCAGCGGCGCGGCAGATCCGCGGCGACTCTGGCGCGGATAACGCGGCGCCGACTCGCGAAGCCGTGTGCATTGACCTCCGCGCCGTAGCGGCGTGTGGTTGCCTGCTACGCCGCGGTGCTCGAATGAGCTTCGCCTCCGCAGAGCCCTTACCGCCATGAGTGGTCACGCGCTGGCGAAGATGAAGGCTCGCCGGCGTAGTATGGTTGGCAAATACGAGGGATGCGGCACAATGCGGCCGATGCCAAGCTCGCCAACGACACGTTTCAGGAACTTGCTGGTGAATGGCTCCCGCGTTCTGGTTGCGGGTTCATCTCGATTGCGCTGCGGGCGACGCTTTTGGACCGTTGTGGCGCCGGTCGTCGTGCTGTTTGCCGCAAGCGCCGTGCGGCCCGCGCTCGCCAATCCCATTGTTGTTACCACAACCCGGCAAGGAGTGACCGATCCTAGAAACTGCTCGCTGCAGGAGGCGATTCATTCGGCCAATTTCCATCAGGCGCTAGCCATTGATTCGACCAACCCTGATCACTTTTACACCACAGGATGCATGCCCGGCAGTGGGAACGACATCATCACGCTGCCCGACGGGGCCGTTCTCCAAATGACCAGCATTGAGGATGATGCTCATAATCCATTTGGTCCCACGGCTACACCAATCGTGTTCTCAAACATCATCATCGAGGCGAACGGAGCGACCCTGGTTGCGGCCGCCGACGCGCCCAACATGCGCGTATTCGCGGTCGGCGCTGCATCGATTGCCACTCCCAATGGAGCGCTCTCGGGCACTGGGAAGCTGACGATCAGGAACGCCTACATCAAAGGCTTTCATGTCAGGGGCGGTGACGGAACGTCCGGCGGTGGTGGAGGCCTGGGCGCGGGTGGCGCGATTTATGTGGATGGGAGCATGGGAAGCGGGATAACAGAGCTCACCATTGAGAACTGCACGTTTGACGGCAACGGAGCGGTGGGCGGCAACGGAACCCATCACTCGAACGCGGGGCCCGGCGGTGGAGGAGGAGGTTTGGGCGGTGCTGGCGGGGGCGCAGAAGGAGACCAGACTGGACTTGTGGAAGGGGGCGAAGGCGGTGGAGGAGGTGGTGGTGGGTCGCGAGGGAGTGGCGGTACCAATGGTGGGTTGACCCGGACGTGCGTTCCGGTGCGTGCAGGTTGCAATGGGGGTTGGGCGTCTCCCGGCGGAGGCGGCGGAGGCGGTACCGTAAACTCCGGCGCTGCCGCCTTCAGTCTGCAACCCGTTGAGCCAAGCGTGGGAGGGTTCTCGTGTGGCGGCAAGGGCGGCGGTTATCGCGACGATGGCAATGATGGGCCCTGTCCCGGTGGTGGCGGCGGCGGAGGCGGCGATCCTGACCAGATTGCTCTTATCCGATACGGAGGGGATGGGGGAAATGGCAACTACGGCGGTGGCGGTGGCGGCGGCGGCTTCCATAACAGCGTGCTAAGCAACGCGATTTTCGGCCGGCAGGGCGGCCACGGCGGTTTCGGCGGCGGCGGTGGCGCTGGTGGGCAGGGCGATAACGGAGGCGCTGGGGGCTTTGGCGGTGGTGGCGGCGCGGGTGGCGATACTCCCGGCGTCGGCGGAATTTACGGTGGTGCTGGTTCCCAGAACGGCGGGGGCGCAGGCGGAGGTTTAGGAGGAGCGATCTTCAGTCATTTTGGCAACGTAATCGTCAGGAACAGCACGTTCACTAACAACTACGTATCGCATGGCTTGCCTGGCGGCGCGGGGTGGGGCGAAGACGCAGGTGGAGCAATCTTCGCCGCGGATGGAAGCCTGACGGTGCTCGACTCGACCATCAGCGGCAACCAAAGCACGGGAGCCGGAGCGGGCATCGTCGTTTACAGGAACGAGAGCAATCTGGTGACTTCCTTCACGCTGCGCAACACGATCGTAGCGAACAACGGCGCGCGGGAATGCATGCACCAGAACGGAGTGAACGCTGCCGGGTCCGGCAATCTGATCGTTAACAACTTCGGATGTCCGGGCACGGTGGTTTCTTTGGATCCGCAACTGGGGCCTTTGCAGCTCAATGCCCCTGGCTCGACTCCGACGATGGCAATCGATTCCAAGAGCCCAGCCTATAACGTCGCGGATTCAACCACTTCCCTCGCCCAGGATCAACGCGGTGTTCCGCGCCCGCAGGCAATTGGGTTTGATATCGGAGCATATGAGCTCATCAAACCGTTGGCCGATCTGGCGATCGCGAAGACGACGGTCGGGGAGCCACATGCGGGTCAAAACTTCTCCTATATCATCGACGTGGAGAACCAAGGTCCAGCCGACGCGCAGAATGTCAGCATAACGGACGCGCTGCCCAACGGCACGGTCTTTAGTTCAATTACGGGAAGCGGCAACTTCAACTGCAGCGGCACCGGGCCGGTCACCTGTGCCAAGCAGACGATGACTGCGGGCGAAATTGATTCATTGACGCTCACGATTTTCATTCCGTCAAGCATCGTGAAGGGTACGCAAATCAAGAACTCGGTCAGTATCACTTCGACAACGCCGGATCCGAATCTGGCCAACAACTCCGCTTCGGTCCTGGCAACGATTCAATGACGGGGTGAATGTCACGAAGGCGGACCCTCGGCGCTTAACCGGAAGCAGCGTGACCTTCAGTTTCGCGACACGCTTTCAGCTTGTTGCACCTGCCTCCAAGTGAAGGACCAGCCAGAGCCCTCACATCACAAATTGTCCACCACGTCTTGACACCAATCGGCGTTCGTCCTACCGTGATTGGGTCTCCCGTTGGATCGGGGAGAGCTGCTATGCCACACCGACTGATCAGAACGATCATCGAGAATCAAGAGATTCTGACTGCTCCGAGCACAACGACCGTTCGCGACGCTGCGCGCTTGATGAGGCAGCATAAAACCGGCGCACTCCTAGTATGTGACAAGAGGCACCTTGTCGGCGTGTTCACCGAGCGCGACGCGCTCTTTCGCGTGACCGCCGAGGAATGCGATCCGAAAACCACATTACTAGCCGACGTGATGACGCCAAAGCCACGGACGATCGGCGCCGACAAACCGCTCGGCCACGCGCTGCACATGATGTATGAGGGTGGGTTTCGCAATGTGCCCGTAGTGGAGAACGGGCGGCTGATAGGCCTGGTCTCCGCGCACCACGCGCTCGGCCCCGAGCTCAAGGAGCTCGTATCAGAGATGGATCAGCGCGAGAACATCGCCGAGATCCTATAGCTCCGAACAGTAGCGGACAGGACTTTAGCCAGCACCGTAAGGCGCGCGAGTTCGTCGCGTGCCCCTCGCGTTGAGCACGAGTTCCACCACGCAGCACAGGGGGCATGTCCGGCGTGCTACCAGATCCGCACCCGCGCCCTGGGCTCCAGATACAGGCGCTGGCCCGGTTTCACGTCGAACGCGTCGTACCACGCGTCCACGTTGCGCACGGTCGAAATGCGGTAGTTCTCTGGGGCGTGGTCGCTGGCGGCCTGCGCTCTCAGTGCGTCGTCACGGTACTTCGTGCGCCAGCTTCGTGCAAAGCCGATGAAAAACTGCCGGTCCTGCTGACGCACGTAGTCCTTGTCGTTCGCTTCGCTGCCGAGTGTGTGGCGGTACGCATCGAAGGCCGCAACCAGGCCGCCCAGGTCGGCAAGGTTTTCCGTCAACGCCAGCTTGCCGTCGACGGCCACATCCTGAAACGGCCGATAGCCTGCGAACTGGCGCACCAGCGGTTCGGTGGCTGCCGCATAGCGCGACATGTCGTCGTCGGTCCACCAGCGACGCCGGCGGCCGTCGGCTTCGTAGTCCGCACCCAACGTGTCGACGAAGTGACTGACCTCGTGGCCGACGATCGCGCCGATGGCGCCGTAGTTCGCCGCGTCCGAGCCCGACGGGTCGAACTTGGGCACCTGTAGCAGCGCGGCAGCGAAGTTGTACGCGTTCTGGTGAAAAGTCAGCACTGCCCCGGGCCACTGCGGCGCAATGACCCACTCGATCTGGTCCACAGGTCGCCCGAGCCGGGCGATGGCCCGGTTGTAGTTGCGCTGCGCAATCCTCCGAAGATTGCCGACGGCATCGGCAGGATCCACCGTGAGATCCGAATAGTCCTGCCATCGTTCCGGGTAGCCGACGCCGAAATACAGGCTTCTCAACTTGGTCAGCGCCATCGTCTTGGTGCCGGGCGACATCCACGCCGCCGCCTCGACCCGTTGGGTGAAGGCTGCGACGACATTGGCGACGATGACTTGCACCCGGGCCTTGTGCTCGGGCGGGAAGTAGCGTTCGGCATACATCTTTCCTATGGCGTCGCTCATGGACGATTGAGTCGCCTCGAGCGCACGCTGCGCACGCGAGTCGGACTGCCCCGAACCCGCTGCCACGCCATGCAACGTCATGGCCTCGACGGAAAGCGCCCGCGGCAGCACCTCGGCATAACGACCGATCACACGAATGCGCAGATAGTCCTTCCACGCCTGCAGCGGCTGCGTCGCCACCAATGCAGCCGCGCCCTTCAAGGCGGTCGGCTGCCATGCGACGAAAGTCTGCTGCCTGGCCAATCCGGCGGCCGCGAAGAACGCGCTCCAATCCATGCCCGGCGCTTCACGCGCGAAGTCCGCGCGCGTCCATAGCGTGTCGGCGTTGTGCTCATTGGCCGATGCCTCGCGAGTGGCATGACTGCGCGCAATGGCGGTTTCCAGTGCCATCACGGCTTCAGCCCTGCGGGCTGTCTTCGACGCGGGGCCGCCACCATCGCGGCCAAGCCTTGCCAGCATGTGGTCGATGGCCGCCTGATACTCGGCCCGCTGCGCCTGCATGCGCGAATCGGCGCCGAGGTAGTGCTCGCGGTCCGGCAGCCCCAAACCACCTTGGAGCAGGAAGGCGACATAGTCCTTCTCGCCATGGTCGCCTGCCTGCACCGCCAGCCCCAGGATGTGCGACGAGCTGTAGACGCCCAGGTTCATGGGGTCGACATCAGAACGAAGCTCGTTGCCGAGGAAACGTGTCAACCCCGCCTTGTCGCGAATGCGATTGATGCGATCCAGCAGTGGCTTCAGCGGCGCAATGCCTCGGGTCTCGATCGCGGCCTCATTCAGATAGGCGGCGCGGAAATCAGCCACCTTGCGCGCGTCCGACCCCAAGGGCGCCGCGCTCGCGTCATCCAGCAGCTTGGCCACCTGCTGTCGGGTCCGTTCCGCAATCTGACCGCCGGCACCCCATCGCCCCTTTCCGGTTGGGATCGCGGTGGCGTCGAGCCAGCCG
>VBCL01000038.1:0-3139 GCA_005888865.1 Betaproteobacteria bacterium
CGCGTGCTGCCTGTTGCCGCTCGTATTGCTGAGCCTTGGGTTCGGCGGGGCTTGGATGGGTAGTCTTGCAGTGCTGACTCCGTTCAAACCACTATTCATCGTAGGCACAGCGACGCTGCTCGGCTACGGCTATTACCAGGCGTACTTCGCGCCGAAGATGGCGTGCGCCGACAGCAGCACCTGCGAGACACCCGGAACCACCCGATGGATGAAGCGGATCCTCTGGGGCGCTACGGCGCTGGCACTCGCCGGCTCGAGCCTCGAATATGTGGAGCCGTATCTGATCGGCTGACTTGCGTTGCCTTCATGACTTGCGAGTGGTGCGAGCGGCCAACAGCGGAAGCGGAAAACATGATGGGGACTACCAAATGACGCCGCGAGAAAGGCGTAGAGTGGCGTCGTGCAGAGCAGTTTTCCGCGGCGCGCCGGATCAGACCAGTTGAGTTGCGTTCTCGAGGAGCAGGAACGATGAGCGAACGCGAAAGCAACTTCGGCTTCGCGGTATCGCACGATGCGCCGATCCCATACCTGCAGCGCATCCGCGACTATTACCAGGCGCTGGGCTACGGTGCGCCATACGAGTGGGCACATTATTCCGATGTGCCGTTCCGACGATTAGATAAGCCACTTTCTGAGGGTCGGGTCACCATCATCACGACGGCGGCACCCTATCAGCCGGACAAAGGCGATCAGGGTCCAGGCGCTCGGTACAATGCGGCGGCCAAGTTCTACAGCGTCTACTCAGGCGACACGGCGAAGGACCACGACTTGCGCATTTCGCACATCGCCATCGACCGCAAGCACACCACGGCCGAAGACCCTGCAACGTACTTCCCGTTGAATGAGCTGCGCCAAAGGGCCGCCTCGGGCCGCATCGGGTCTATTGCCGCGCGCTTCCACGGCGCCCCGACCAACCGTAGCCATCGCGTGACGATTGGGGTCGATTGTCCAGAGATCGTCGCTCGCTGTAGGGCCGACAGCGTCGATGCCGCGATCCTGGCTGCGAACTGCCCGGTCTGCCACCAGACTCTGAGCCTCGCGGCGCGAATGCTGGAAGAGAATGGTATCGCCACCGTTGTCATGGGTTGCGCCAAAGACATCGTGGAGCATGTCGGCGTGCCGCGGTTTCTGTTCTCCGATTTTCCGCTCGGCAACGCGGCTGGCCGGCCGAAGGACGCCGTGTCGCAAGCTTTCACCCTCGATCTTGCCCTGAGCGTTCTCGAGACAGCACCGGCGCCACGGACTACCGTGCAAAACCCATTGAGATGGAGTGCCAGTCCAGACTGGAAGCTTGACTACTCCAACATCGAACGTCTCACGCCCGAGGAGATCAAGCGCCGGCGCGCCGAGTTCGACAAAGGAAAGGCCCAGGCGAAGAATGTCCGCATGGAGGCCGGACGGGCGACTCTTGCGAGAGGCGATCGGCAGCAGCATTGACCCAACGTTTGCCGTAAGGGACCATAGCGCCAGGATCATTATCAAATCGGGATTGCTGTGGACTCCGGTGGCCGCAGCGGCGCCAATACATTTCTCTTTACCGACATCGAGGGCAGCACCAAGCTCTGGGAGACGGAGCCGGTGCGGATGGCTGATGCTCTCTCGCGCCACGACCGACTTTGCCGCGCGGTCGTCGAGCGACGTGGCGGCCGGCTGGTAAAGATGATTGGGGATGGGCTGCACGCCGTGTTCGACGATCCCACCAGCGCAGTGGTGGCCACAGTCGACTTGCAGCGCGGGATGGCCGCCATCGGCACCGACTGCGGTATCCCATTGAAGATGCGCTGCGGCCTGCACGCTGGCATCGCTGAAGAGCGCGACAGCGACTACTTCGGCAGCACAGTCAACCGCGCCGCGCGCATTATGGGTGCCGCGCACGGCGGCCAAGTGCTGCTGTCCCAGGCCGTCGTCAATCTTGCGAGGGAGCGCTTCCCCGCCGGCACCGACGTTCTGCACCTTGGCCGTGTGCGCCTGCGCGACCTCGCGGCCCCCGAAGACGTGTGGCAACTGCTTCATACCGACCTGCCGCGCACGTTTCCGGCGCTGCGCTCGCTCGACTCGACCCCCAACAACCTCCCGCAACAACTGACCAGCTTCATCGGCCGCGAAAAGGAAATAGCGGAGGTAAAGCAGCTTCTCTGCGCCACGCGATTGCTCACCCTCACCGGTTCGGGCGGTTGCGGCAAGACCCGCTTGGCCCTACAGCTTGCCGCCGATTCCCTCGAGCGCTATCCCGACGGCGCATGGGTGGTCGAGCTTGCGCCGCTCTCCGACCCAGGCCTTGTGCCGCGGACCGCGGCGATGGTCCTTGGACTCGAGGAGCAACCGGGGAAATCGATCACGGCGACGCTTGTCGAGCATCTCAAGGACAAGCGTCTCTTGATGGTGTTCGATAACTGCGAGCACCTGCTGGACGCGTGCGCGATACTCGCGGATTCCCTCGTGCGGCGGTGCCCGCCTCTCACGATTTTGGCAAGCAGTCGGGAAGCGCTCGGCATCGTCGGTGAGCAGACCTATCGCGTCCCGTCGCTATCGCTACCCGATCCCAAAGAAGACCATACGCCAACCTCGATTGTCCCATTCGAGGCACTGCAGCTTTTCGTCGATCGCTGTCTTAATGTCCACCCGGATTTTCGGGTCACCCACGAGAACGCTGCGACGCTCGTTGCGATTTGTCATCGGCTGGACGGGATCCCGCTCGCCATCGAGTTGGCGGCGGCACGGGTGCGATCGCTCTCCGTCGAAGAGATCAATCGCAGGCTGGATCATCGTTTCCGTCTCTTGACCGGAGGATCGCGCACGGCGCTCCCTCGCCAGCAGACGCTGCGCTCGCTCATCGACTGGAGTTACGACCTCCTGCACGACCCGGAGAAGCTCCTTTTGCAGCGGCTATCGGTGTTCGCCGGAGGGTGGACGCTCGACGCGGCGGAACATATCTGCGCCGGCGACCACATTGAGGATGGCAAGGTGCTCGATCTCTTGACCTCGCTCATCGACAAGAGCCTTGTGTCGGTCGAGCAGAGCGACGGACGCTTTCGCTACAAACTGCTCGAGACGGTGCGGCAGTATGCCCGGGAACGCCTCATGGAAAGCGGAGGCGTCGAAGCGATTCGGGAGCGCCATCGTGACTACTTCCTTGCAC
>VBCL01000038.1:3172-10908 GCA_005888865.1 Betaproteobacteria bacterium
GCGACGTTTCGAAGAGGAGCACGACAACTTGCGCTCGGCGCTCGAGTGGAGCCATGGGGAGGCGCGAGCGCAGGAAGATCTCCGCCTCTGCGGGGCGATGCACCGCTTCTGGTTCACGCGTGGATATGTTGCCGAGGGGAGGCAATGGTGTGCGCGGATGCTCGCCAAAACCCCACCCGGAGAGCCCACGTTGGAGTATGCGAAGGCGGTCAATGTCGCTGGTAGCCTCGCCTGGCATCAGACCGACTTTCTCGCCGCGCGGCCGTTGCTCGAGAAAAGCCTCGTGCTTTCGAGAGCGCTCGATGACCGATGGGGAATCGCGCGTACGCTCAACAATCTCGGGTGCTTGGCGATCGAGCAAGGCGACTATCCGACGGCGCAAACTCTCTTTCAGGAGAGTCTCGCATTGTGGCGCGAATTGGGAGATCAGCGCGGCGCGGCCGGCTTGCTCGGAAATCTGGCGATGGTTGCGCATGAGTGTGGCGACCTTGTCGCTGCGCGGACATTGTCGCAGGAGTCCCTAGCACTGTCGCGAGAGGTGGAAGATGAAGGGCGTGTTGCAGATGCGTTGAACATTCTGGGAAACATCGCCTGCGATCAGGGCGATCTCGCCACTGCATGGGAGCTCAATCAGGAGAGTCTCGCAATTGGCCGCGAGCTGGGAGACCGCGACTGCATCGCAACGAGCCTGAGCAGTTTGGGGCGCGTCGCATTCTTGCGTGGCGAATTTGGCGACGCACGTTCGCTCTACTGGGAAGCCCTCGCGATCCGGCGCGAGCTGGGCGACCGGCTCGGAATCGCCCGTACGCTGGAAGGGGCAGCGGCGCTCGCCGCCGCTCGGGGTGATTCACTCGAAGCCGCGCGCACATGGGGCGCCGCGGAGCGACTGCGACAGGAGCTCGGATCGCCGATCTCACCCAACGAGCGGTCGCGCAATGATAGGTACGCTGCCGTGGCCCGTGCGGACTCGCAAGATGAAGGTGCATTTGCCCGAGCTTGGCGGCAAGGCGGCGAGAAGCCGCTCGGCGAGACAATCGAGCTAGCGTTCGGCGCGACGATCGCGCAGCGATGACGGCTGCGCGAACTGCGCACGTCTCAGAATCGAAGACTTACTTGCTCTTCAGTCCGTCGCGCCAAGCCATGACCTCAAGTTCGCCCCGGACTGCATCCTCGATCGGGATTACCGGGTGCACCTGGAATACAAATGCCGGCAGCATCGAGCAAAACTTATGAATCGTCACCGGATCGTCGCATTCCATCAACATGTGCCCGCCCCACTCGCCGACTCGTATTACGAAAAATTCGATCTTGAAATTGGCGGGCGCCTTCCATTGACCGAATACCTCGAGGATTCGCTTCTGGGCATTCTCGTATTCAATGGGCGAACCCTGCGGGCGTTCAAACCAGCTAATCACGTATTTCATCTTTTCTCCTCCTTTTTTCGAAGTTCTGGTCGATCACAATTGTCAATACCCAACCTACCCGCCCGACGTGCGCCTATTTCGCTTCCGCGAGCTGCTTCAACGTAAACGTATAGCTCATCTTGTCGAGTGGCTTGTGGCAAGCGAGGCACTCGGCCTGATTCACTCCGGTCCGGTGCTGCTTGTCGGTCGTGAAAACGGCGTAGTTCCAGTCCTCGTTGCGCAGCATCTCCGGGAGGTCTTTGCCCCAACCCGTGCCCCGAGCCATTGCCGTGTAGAGAACGAGCTTGTCCGGCACGAAGAGACCGTCGCTGCCCACCACCGGCTTCTTGTCGGCGTCGAGTTTCGCCGCGTAAACCTCGGCGAACAGCACCGAGCCGTCGGGCAGGGCCCTGCCTTCTTTCGCTGCCTGCACCGCGGCCTTGTTGGCGAAGTAGTAGCGCACCTGGCTGGTCGCGGGAAAATTGATCGCGTGGTACTTCGTGAATGTGTCCTTGTAACCTTCGGGAAAGGTCACGTGGGTCGTCGCGACGTTCGGCAGGAAGGCGGACTTGGCGCCCGTCTCGGGACCGGGCTGCGCGGCAAAATAGGCGGCGACGTTGGCCATCTCGTCGGCAGAGAGCTGCGCCGCGATTGCATTCATGATGGGATTCTTGCGCGTGCCATCCTTTAGCGCCTTCAGTTGTGCCTCCAGATACCCCGCCCGCTGCGCCGCGAGATTCGGGATGGAATCGCTTACGCTTACTCCGGTCGATCCGTGGCACGCCGCGCACACCGTGGCGACCTTTGCTTTGCCGGCGTCGATATCCGCCCCTTGTACAACCGGCGCGACAAGCAGAAGGAAGGACATTCCGAGCGCTTTTTTCATGGGACTCCTCCGGGTGCGGATAGTGGTCTCAGGCGTCACTGTATATGGCTTTGTCGAGCGCGTGAACAGCTCTCTCGCGGGGATCATTCCCGCCGGCCGGTTACTTCCGAATTGGCCGACAGTGTCGCGATGATGGGGCACGAGCGCGGCCTCTGGCCTGCAGCGCATTCCGCGATCAACCCCTTGAGCATTCGGCGCATTCGGGTCAGGTCGGCGATGCGCTCCTCGATCACCGCGAGCTTGTGCTCGGCGAGCAAACGCGTTTCCCGACAGCTCTGACCGTCTTCCAGCCGCAGCAGGCCGGTGACCTCTTCCAGCGTGAAACCGAGCTGCTGGGCGCGTTTGATGAACCTTACACGCGACACTGCCGATAGAGCGTAGCGTCGGTGCCCGCCGAGGGGTTTGTAAGGTTCATCCACGAGGCCGCGACGCTGGTAGTAGCGAATGGTCTCGACATTCACGCCGGCCGCCTTGGCGAGGCGTCCTATGGTCAGTTCCTCGTGCATCGCCATCCCCCTTGATTCCGTACCATGGTACGGGGTACATGCTACGCTGGTCGCAAGTAATTCGGAGAAAGCGCAGTGGCTGGACTGAATGCCAAGGGATCGCTGGTGGCCGGGGCTCTGGCCGCCATCGGCGCGTCCGTCTGCTGCGTCGGGCCGCTGGTGCTGGTTGCGCTCGGCATCGGGGGCGCGTGGATCGGCAACCTCACGCTGTTCGAACCCTATCGTCCCTTGTTCATCGGCCTGACGCTGCTCTTCCTTGGCCTCGGCTTCCGCAAGCTCTACCTGGTGCCGCAGGCGTGCGCTCCGGACATGGCGTGCGCCGATCCGCAGACTGCCAATCGGCAGCGACTGGTGTTCTGGGCGGTCGCCGTCCTTGTCCTCGGTTTGTTGGCCGTGCCGTGGTTCGCGCCACTCTTTTACTGACGGAGATTTCCATGCGTAAAGTACTCTTCGCCGCCGTTCTCGCCCTGCCGCTCGGCGTCCTTGCGGCAGACCCGCAAACGGTCGTCCTCGACGTTCAGAACATGACCTGCGAGCTCTGCCCGATAACGGTCAAAAAGGCGCTGCACAAGGTACCCGGCGTAGCTTCCACCAAGATCGACCTCGCCAAGAAGACGGCGACCGTGAAATTCGACCCTGAGCGGGCCAATGTGGCGGCGATGGTCAAGGCCACCACCAATGCCGGGTATCCATCCACCGCTCACAACTGAGCCGCAGATGAACCAAGTCGTACTCGAATCGGTGCTGACCTGTCCGCACTGCGGCTTTGCCGCGCAAGAGACGATGCCCACCGACGCCTGCCTCTTCTTCTATGAGTGTAGTCATTGCAAAGCGCGGCTGCGCCCCAGGTCGGGCGACTGTTGTGTTTTCTGCTCCTACGGTTCGGTGAAGTGTCCGCCGATTCAGGAACAGCACGCCTGCTGCGGCTGACCTTTTCGCTTCTCGATGGCAGCGCTGCGACCCGGCACCCGGGGTTTCCTGGCGCGCCGGTTCGAGGCTCTGGCTCGCGAACGATTGGTGGGGGAGTCGGCGTTGCCGGTCAGCAGGCCCGCGACGATGACATTCGTGTCGATGACGGGCGCTGAAAACCTCATCGACGGCGGGCGGCGCGCGTCTCGGCCACCGCGAGTCGCAAGGCCTCTGCTTCGCTGAGCGAGGCTCGAGCCCGCGCCTTCGCGACGAGCCGTTCAGCGCTGCGCGTCGTCTTAATGCCGTAATACTCCAGGCTCTCTCGATCAGCTTCCCGATCGTCTTGCGGCGGCCTTCAGATAAAATCACCAATGGGTCCAAATAGTTATTGGACCGACCGAGCGTCAAAAACGTCGACCTGATGAACAACTTCGCGCACCGATTGTGCGTGGCCCCGATGATGGACTGGACCGACCGTCACTGTCGGTATTTCCTGCGCCTGGTCAGCGCGCGTTCTCGCCTGTACACCGAGATGATCACGACCGGCGCGCTCATGTTCGGCAACGTGCCACGCCATCTCGACTTCGATCCGGCCGAGCATCCGATGGGGCTCCAGCTCGGTGGCAGCGATCCGCAGGCGCTCGCGCATTGCGCGCGGCTGGGCGAAGCGTGGGGCTACGACGAGATCAACCTCAATGTCGGTTGTCCCTCCGAGCGCGTCCAGACCGGAAGTTTCGGCGCCTGCCTGATGGCCGATCCGGTGCTGGTCGCCGAGTGCGTACGGGCGATCCGCGACGCCATCGGTTTGCCGGTGACCGTGAAGCATCGGATCGGCATCGACGCCATCGAAGAGTACGGCTTCGTGCGCGATTTCGTCGGCACCGTGGCCGAAGCCGGCGCAACCGCGTTCCTGGTGCACGCCCGCAACGCGATCCTGAAGGGCCTGTCGCCGAAGGAAAATCGTGAGGTGCCGCCGCTCAAGTACGACTACGTCCATCGGTTGAAGCGCGACTTTCCGAACGTGACCATCGTGATCAATGGCGGCATCGCGAGCCACGAGGTCATCGCCGAAGAGCTCCAGCACGTGGATGGCGTGATGCTCGGCCGGGCCGGATACCACAACCCGTATCTGCTCGCGGAGGCCGAGGCGTACGCGTTCGGCGAGCCGGCACACAGGCGCACGCGTGCGGAAATCGTCCACGCTCTTGTTCCATACGTCGAAGCGCAACTCTCCCAGGGTGTGAGCCTTCGCGCCATCGCCCGACACGTTCTCGGTCTCTATCACGGCGCGTCGGGTGCCCGCGCGTGGCGGCGCATTCTTTCCGATGCGTCGCAGCTCGACCGCGGCGATCCGGAAGTCTTCCTGCTCGCGCTGCGCGAGGTGGAGCCGGTCGCGGTTCCGGACACCGCTTAGTTGAGCGCGTGCTTCGGGCAGGCGCGGACAGGTTGCGCACGTCCAGCCGCGCCCTTACCATGCGGGTCGGCCGTTCCGAATTTTGACGCTGGACCCGAGGGAGAAACCAGTGCGCAGATTTGCACGCAGCGTAGCCTGCCTCGCCGTGTTGACCGCGGCGCCAGCGCTGGCACAGACGATCACGTTCGACTTCGACTCCGTCCCCGGCGGAACCGTGGTCGACACGATTTATGCCTCGCAAGGCCTTACGCTCTCGCGAACCGCAGGGGGTTCCATCTGCAACAACGCCGGCCAGATCTTCGCCAACGGCGATCGGCCTGCGGGCTTCACGATCAGCTCCGCGCCCAACGTCGTGTCGCAATGCTCGCCCCCGCAGGCTTCCGACGTGTCGGAGAATAATTTCGGGGCGATCCGCGCCGATCTTTCGTCCGCCGCCAGCCAGGTGTGCATCAATGTGTTTCCCGACACCTCGGGTGACAGCGCGATTCTCCGCGTCTACGATGCCGGTGCGAATTTTCTGACGTCTGCCACCTCTGCCGCCGGAGCGATGCAGACCTTGTGCGTCTCGGTGAGCGGCATTCGGCGCGCGGAATTCTCCGGCTCCGGCACCACATTCGCTCGCTTCGACGATCTCGCGGTCACGTTCGTCAGAGCGCCCTTGGTGGCGACGATTGTCACGCCGGTCCCGACAGCGTCGGTCTGGATGCTCGCCTTCATGGCCGCGGCGCTGGCTGCTGTCGGCTGGCTCGTGTTGCGTCGCGCCTAGGTCGGTTTCGTCGCCGGCTGCGGCTCTCGCCGTCGCCTCTACCGCTACCCCTGCGGCCGCTCGTCCTCGACGTATTGTCGGATGATCGACTCCACGTCGGAATCGGCCTGCATCCCGAGCGCCGGTCCCAGCACGGGCGCGAAGCGCGCCGGCCAGGTCTGGACGATGCGGTCGATCGCCGGATCGAGCTGCCATTTGACGCGATCGGCCACGGCATCGCCGGCGATGCGGCGCAGCGCATCCACCATCTCGCCGACTCCGACCAGGATGCCGGGCACGTTGATCGAGCGCGTGTGCGCAAACTTGGTGGCCGGCGCTTCGTGGCCTACGATCAGGTTGGCGACGACGGCATTCGGCGAGGTGACCCATACGCGCGTGTCGCGCGCCACCGGGCAGATCGCATCGACGCCGGAAAGCGGCTCGCGGATGATGCCGCTCGCGAACGACGACGCCGCCTTGTTCGGTTTCCCCGGACGGACGGTGACCGTCGGCAGCCGCAGGCTACGGCCGTCGATATACCCCTTGCGGGTCATGTCGTAGACGAGAAGCTCGCCGATAGCTTTCTGCGTGCCGTACGAGGTCTGCGGTGTCAGCACTGCGTCGTCGGGGACCGGATCGGGGAGCGCTCCGCCGAACACCGCGAGCGAGCTCGTGAAGACGAACTTCGGCGGGCGCGGCAGCTTGCGACAGCGCTCGAGGAGCGCGCGGGTCGCGTCGAGGTTGACGCGCATGCCGATGTCGAACTCCGCTTCGGCCTGCCCGCTCACCACCGCTGCGAGATGAAAGATCGAATCGGTGTCGTCCGTCACGACGCGTTCGATCAGCGCGGGCTCGGCGAGATCGCCGGTCACCACCGACACTCGCCGGTCGGAGATCGTCGCCGGGACGACGTCGACCAGCACCAGGTCTCGGATCTCGCGCGACTCGCCTCGCGCATCGGTGAGCGAGCCGCGAGCGAGGAGGGCGCGGGCGAGGCGGCTGGCCAGGAAGCCGGCACCGCCGGTAATCACGATGCGCATGAGATGGTCCTCAGGTAACGCTATGGACGAACAACCTGCTCTGGTTCGCTGCTCGCATTATAAGATGGCGATCCGCTCTCAGGCGCATGAGATCATCACGTGACATGAGCTCCGCCGCGGCCATCGAAGCAGTCATCGCGCAGGTCTGCGAAGGGATTGCCGCCGACGGCCGTGCGGTCGTCGCGGACTTCCTTCCGACGCCTCTTGTGGCCGCGCTGGCGACAGAAGCCGGGCGGCGCGCGGTCGCGGGCGAGTTCAGTTCCGCCGGCATCGGCCACGGCGAGAGTCGCGTGGAGCGCAGCGATATCCGGGGCGATCGCATTCTCTGGCTCGACGAGCACGCGCTCTCGTCTCCCGAGTGCGCGCTGTGGGCCGCGCTCGAAGCGCTCCGCGCCGCGCTCAACCGGGTCACGTTTCTCGGGCTCTTCTCCTTCGAAGGCCACTACGCGCTCTATCCGCCCGGTGCGTTCTACCGCCGCCATCGCGACGCTTTCCTGGACGACGACGCGCGCGTGCTCTCCTGCGTGCTCTACCTCAACGAAGCGTGGGCCGTGACGGACGGCGGCGCGTTGCGCCTTCATCTTTCGGCGACCGAGAGCCGGGATGTATTGCCGCTCGGCGGCACGTTCGCGTGCTTCCTCGCCGAGCGCTACGAACACGAAGTCATGCCCGCGACGCGAAACCGGTTGTCGATTGCCGGTTGGTTCAAGCGCCGTGGCGGCGCGTCATCGTGGTGACGCGTCGGCGGCTCACGGCGACCCGCGAACGCTCGATATCCCACTCGCTTCCGCGGGCCGACCGCTCACCGCTCACGCTGCTAGGCCGCTCACGGC
>VBCL01000038.1:10952-11423 GCA_005888865.1 Betaproteobacteria bacterium
CCGCAGCGCCTTATGCCCGTCCCACCCGAAAACCTCGTCATCGCCACCCGCCAATCCGCGCTCGCCCTCTGGCAGGCCGAGCACGTGCGTGATCGGCTTGGCGCGCTTTATCCGTCGTGCCGGGTCGAGCTCCTCGGCTTGACCACGCAGGGCGATCGCACGCTCGATCAGCCGCTGGCCGATATCGGCGGCAAGGGGCTCTTCATCAAGGAGCTCGAGCAGGCGATGGCGGACGGCCGCGCGGATCTGGCCGCGCATTCGCTCAAGGACGTGCCGATGGAGGTGGTCGCCGGCTTCACGCTGGCCGCGATCATGGCGCGCGAGGATCCGCGCGACGCGTTCGATCAGCGCGGGCTCGGCGAGATCGCCGGTCACCACCGACACTCGCCGGTCGGAGATCGTCGCCGGGACGACGTCGACCAGCACCAGGTCTCGGATCTCGCGCGACTCGCCTCGCGCATCGGTGAGCGA
>VBCL01000038.1:11509-19890 GCA_005888865.1 Betaproteobacteria bacterium
AGAGAGCCTCCCGGCGGTCGGTCAGGGTGCGCTGGCGCTGGAATGCCGATCCGACCGTCCCGACGTCATTGCCGCGCTCGCACCTCTCGCCGACGCCGATACGACGCTCGCGACCGCCGCCGAGCGCGCCTTCGGGCACAAGCTCGCGGGGAGCTGCCGCACGCCGCTTGCCGCGTACGCCATCCGCCGCGGATCCGAGCTGTGGCTCCGGGGACTGGTCGCCAGCCGCGACGGCCGCGCGGTGCTGCGCGGCGACCGTGCCGCAGTCGTTGCGACCGGACGTGAAGCCGTAGTCCTCGGTGAAGCGCTCGGTGCCGAGCTTGCCGCGCGCGGCGCAGCCGCGATTCTCGCGGCAGCGTCATGAACGGTCCGCTGCGTGGTGCGGGCATCGTCATCACTCGCCCCGCGCGGCAGGCGGCAGGGCTGGCGCGCGAGATCGCGGCACTGGGCGGAGATCCGCTGATCTTTCCCGCGATCGTGATCCTGCCGCCGGAAGATGAAGCGGCGCTGCGCGCCGCGCAGCGGGAGCTTGCCCGCTACGACATCGCGATTTTCGTGAGCGCGAATGCGGTCGAGTACGGCGTCGGCGATCCGGCGGCGTGGCCGGCGAACATTCTCACGCTTGCTCCGGGACCGGGGACCGCGGCCGCGCTGGCGCATCTCGGCATCGCCAACGTGCGCATCCCGACGACGAGCATGGACAGCGAGGGCCTGCTCGCCCTGCCCGAGCTCGCCGCGGTCGCCAACAAACGCGTGGTCATCTTCCGCGGCGATACCGGCCGCGAATTGTTGAAGAGCGCCCTCGAAGCCGGCGGCGCGAGTGTCACGCAGATCGAGTGCTATCGCCGCGCCGCTCCGGAAAGCGGTGCTGCGGGCCTGCTCGAGGCGTGGCGCGAGAAGCGCATCGATGCGGTGACGCTGACCTCGTCCGAGGGTCTCGATAACCTCTGGGCGATTCTCGACCGCGAGGGGAAGGACTATCTCGCAGCGACGCCGACGTTCGTCCCACACCCGCGCATTGCAGAGCACGCACGCGGGTTCGGCCTGGACGACGTGATCGTCACGCCGCCCGCCGACGCCGGCCTGCTCGCATCGTTGCTAGAATACTTCGCCACCCATCCTCCGATCATGCAACCCGACATCCTCGTCACCGCACCGCTGCCGCCTTTTCTCTACGAACCGCTGAAGGCGGACTATCGCTGTCACGACTATTATCAGTCGAGCCACAAGCCGGGGCTGCTCGCTGCCGAAGGCGCGCGCGTCCGCGGCCTGGTGCAAGGGGGCGGCACGCTGACGCCGACCGAATTGCTCGACAAATTACCGAAGCTCGAGATCATCTCGGTGTTCGGCGTCGGCTACGACGGCGTGCCGGTCGCGTATTGCAAGGAACGCGGCCTCAAGGTGACCAATACCCCCGACGTGCTCACCGACGACGTCGCCGATGTCGCGCTCGGCCTCATTCTCATGACCGGCCGCGGCTTCGTGCGTCTGAATCGTTTCGTTCAGGCCGGAGAGTGGGAGAAGCGCGGGCCGGAGCTCACCACCAAGCTCGGCGGGAGGAAGGTCGGCGTGCTGGGGTTGGGGCGAATCGGCAAGGCGATCGCGCAGCGCGTCGCGGCAATGGGCATGAAGGTCGCCTACACCGGGCGCAAGCCGCAGGACGTCCCTTACGAATACATGTCGGATCTCAGGTCGCTCGCGGCGGCCGTCGATTTCCTGGTCGTGGCGTGCCCCGGCGGGCCGGCGACGAAGAACATCGTCGACTCCGGCGTGCTCGCGGCGCTCGGGAAGAAGGGAACACTCATCAACATCGCCCGCGGCTCTATCGTGGACGAGACGGCGCTGGTGACCGCACTCAAAGCGGGCTCGATCAAGGGCGCCGGGCTCGATGTGTTCGCCGACGAGCCGCATATCCCGGCCGAGCTCCTGGCGATGGATAACGTGGTGCTCCTTCCGCACGTCGGCAGCGCGACGCGCGAGACGCGGCAGGCGATGGGCGATCTGTGCAAGGCCAACCTCGACGCGTACTTCGGCGGCAAGGGCGTGCTGACGCTCATTCCGGAGCTGCGGTAGGCCGCTCGCGACTCCGGGTAGGCCGCTCGCGGGCCCCGGGAGTGCTCGGCACCCCACTCGCTTCCGCGGCGCTCCACTCGCGGCTCCGGTAGGCCGCTCGCGGACCCCGCGGGTGCTCGGCACCCCACTCGCTTCCGCGGGGCTCCACTCGCGGCTCCGGGTAAAGACGCGAGTCAGGGCGAACGGGTGTACCTCAACGCCGCTGTGGCCACATCACCGCCGCCAACGACATGAGCACGAGCGCGAGCGCCAGGAACTCGCTCACGCCCGGTCGCTCACCGAGGAAGACCATGCTCGACAGAACGCCGACCACCGGCACTGGCAGCGAGGAAAGCGAGCTGACCGCCACCGGCAGCGTGCGCGCCATTCGGAACCACGCCCAGTTCGCCAGCGCTCCGGAAATGAAGATGTTGTAGACGATCGCGAACCACCCGGTCCCCGACATGGTCGCGAGCGAAGCGAGCGGGTGCGGGTCGAGCGCGGGGGCGGCGAGCACGACCGGAATCCAGCCGAGCAGCATCAGCCATCCAGTTAGCGTGCTCTGAGGCAGCGGCGGTGCCCAACGTCGCAGCAGGACGGTGCCGAAGCCCCACGCGACCGCGGCGCCGACGATGAGCAGCGTTCCGATCGGCGCTCGGCGCACGTTCGCCACCTCCTCGCCCAGCAGCACCGCCAGACCGCTTATTCCGAGGACAAGCCCGACCACCTTTCGGCCCGAGAGCGGTTCGTGCAGCAGCCAGAGCGAGAAGAGGAAGCTCCAGATCGGCAGGGTATAGGCAATGATCGCCGAGCGGCCGGCGGGCATCTGCTGCACACCGAACACGATCAGCACGTTCCAGGCGGTGATGTTGAACAGGGCCAGCGCCACGACGCGGCCCCACCACCGACGCGGAATGCGAATCGAATCGCCGGAGAGCCTGGAGATCAGCAGCAAGCCGAGCCCCGCAAACGGCAGAGTCGATGCGCGAAACGTCAGCGGCGCAAACGCGGTGACGCCGAGCTTCAGCACCGGCCAGTTGCAGCCCCAGGCCAGCGTCAGGATGGCAACCAGCAGCAGGCTCGACGCCGGTGCCGTCGTCGCCGCGCGGGCGCTCATCCGCGCGCGCGGAGGTCGGGCACGCCTTGTCCGTATTTCGACTCGTGCAGCGCGCGTGCCTGCGTGACCCACTGATCGCGCTGGATGCGTCCGGGGAACTCCGGCAACTTGGCGTCGAACTCGGCGATATCGCGTTCGGTCCAGCGCGCGATCTGCCTGAACGTCGTCACGCCCAGATTGTGCAGCATGCGCTCGAGCACCGGCCCGACGCCGACGATGAGCTTCAGGTCGTCGGGCTCGCCGACGCCCGCGAGAATGGGCGGTGGCGCATTGGTCTCGATGTCGATCACCAGCTGGCGATAGCGCGCGGTTTCGCTGCGTGCGTCGGCGAGCTCGCCGAACATGCGCTCGCGCTCGCGGGAAAGTTCGCTCCGGTGTCCGAGCGCAGCGTCACGCGCGGCGAGCCCATTGCGCAGCATCGCGGCTTCGGCGTCGCGGCTGCGGACGAGTCGGGCTTTTTCCGAACCGAACGCATCATCGATGCGCGGGGCGCTCGGCGCCGCAGTCGCCGCGGCCGGCGGAGACGCAACGGACGGCGCGGGCGGCGGAGCGAGGCCCCCGGCGGGACGCTGTCGCACGCCGACGTAATAGCCGGCGATTGCGGCAAGCGCGATGACGATGATGAGAGAAACGATGATCATGGTGCGGGCCGGCGGGTATTGCGCAGCGCCTCCCCGTGCGCCGCGCTCGGGCATTGTACCGAGTCCGTCGAAGAAGCGGTTACTCCCCTCTCGTTCGCAGTCACAAAGGCGCATACGCGATCCTGCTACAATCGACTCGATCGCGGTCTTCCGCGTACGTGTTACTCGCCCGCATTCTCCCATCCATGCCGGATCCCCAGGACGAAGCTCGCTCGCCGTCGGCGGTCGTGCCGGCCCCGGAGGGCGAGCCTGCGCCTCCGCGGCGGTGGCTGCGAGTTGTGCTTCCCGCCGTGCTGGCGGTCGCGATCGCCGCGGCATGGATCGATGCACGCAACCGCGACCACCAGCTGCGCCTGGAAGTCGCGCAACACCTCGCCCAGGTCGAGACGACCAGCAAGCTGACGCAGGAGACCGTGAAGGCGGCGCAGGACAGCTTGCGCGACGCGCAGGCCAAGATCGCGCTCCTCGAAAACCGCCTCGGCGAGTCGCAAACGCAGCAGGCCGCGCTCGAGGCGCTGTATCGCGAGCTCGCGCCGTCGCGCGACGAATGGGCGCTGACCGAGGTCGAGCAGGTGCTGCTCCTCGCGAGCCAGCAGTTGCAGCTTGCCGGCAACGTGTCGGGCGCGCTCGCCGCGCTACAGGTCGCCGATGCCAAGCTGCAGCGTCTCGACCGGCCGCAGTTCGTTCCATTGCGACGTGCGATCGGGCGCGACATGGATCGGCTGAAGGCGGTGCCCTTCGTCGATGTGCCCGGACTGTCGTTGCGGCTCGACCAGGCGATCGCGGCGGTCGACGCGCTGCCCCTCGCGCTCGAGGAGAGGCTGCCGGCGCCTGGGCCGAGCGCGCCGCCCCAGGACGAATCGACGTGGCGCCGATTCCTGCGCGAAGCGTGGCAGGATCTGCGACAGCTCGTACGTATCGAGAATCTCGATCGGCCGGAAGCGCCGCTGCTGACGCCGCCGCAGCAATTCTTTTTACGCGAGAATCTGAAGCTGCGGCTGCTCGCGGCGCGGTTCGATCTGCTGTTTCGCGATCAGGCGAACTTTCGTTCCGATCTGGCGGCGGGCGACGTCTGGCTGAAGAAATATTTCGATACTCGCTCCAAGCCGGTCCAGTCGCTGCAGACGCTGCTCAAGGAACTGCGGGCGACCGAGATGAGCATCGAATTGCCCGGACTCGCCGGCAGCCTCGACGCCGTCCGCGTGCTGCAGCTCCAGCGCGAGAAGCGCAGCGCTCGCTAATGCGCGTCCTGTTCTGGTTTCTTCTGCTTGCCATCGCTGCGGTGGTCGCCGCGCTGGCGGCGAAGCTCAACAACGGCTACGCCCTACTGGTCGCGCCGCCATACCGCATCGAGCTCTCGCTCAACCTCCTGATCATTCTCATCGTCGGCAGCTTCGTGTCTCTGTACCTTGGACTGCGAATCATCGTGCACACGGTCAGACTGCCGTCACAGGTGCGCGAATGGCGGCGGCAGATGAAGCAGGCGCGATCACGTGCCAAGCTCGACGCCGCGACGATCGCGCTGCTCGAAGGACGCTACGGCAAGGCGCAACAGCAGGCCGACGAAGCGTTGGCGTTCCCGCGCGCATCCGGCGTCGCCGCATTGGTTGGCGCGCGTGCGGCGCTCGACGTGCGTCAGTACGCGGGCGCCGAAGAATTTCTCGCCCGACCGGAAGCGCAGGTGAGAAGCCTGTCGGTTCCACGGTTGACGCTTTCGGCGGAGATCGCGCTGGAGCGTGGCCAGCCACAGGAGGCTCTGCGGATACTCGAGTCTCTGAGGCGCGAAGCAGGCATGCACACCGCGGCATTGCGGCTGGAGCTCCGCGCGATGCAGGCCGCGGGCCGCTTCGCCGACATCCCGCCGCTGGTCGAGCAATTGATCAAGCGCGGCGTGTTCGACGCGGCGCAGGGCGAGCAGGTGAAGACCTCGGCGCAACGCGAGCATTTGCGCGCGCTCGCCACCGATGCCGCGGGTCTGCGCGATACGTGGAACCGCTTGCCCGACGCAACGCGGACCCAGCCCAAGGTCGCGCGCGCGGCGGCACAGAGCTTCCTGCAGCTCGGAGGCGACCGGGAAGCCGCCGATATCATCGCCCGCAGCCTCGAGCGTGAATGGGATTCGGAGCTGGTCGAGCTGTACGGCGAATGCCGGCTGGGCGACGCGACCCGCCAGCTCGAGCAGGCGGAGCGCTGGCTCACGACCCACAATCGCGACGCCGCGCTGCTGCGGGTGCTCGGCACGCTCTGCGAGCGACAGCAGCTCTGGGGCAAGGCGCAGACGTATCTCGAAGCGAGCCTCGCGCTCGACAATCACTGGCGAACGCATCTTGCACTGGGCGAGATGCTTGGCCGGTTGGGACGAGGCGATGAAGCCAACGCGCACTTCGTCGCGGCGTTGAGACTGGCAACCGATGAGCTGAGGCGGCAGTGAAGCGCGATCGACGCGCCGTTGCCCAACGCGAGACTTATTCAGAGGTTCCGTAGCCGACAGAGGTTTCGAGCTACTGCACGCCGAGACTCCCGCGCATGCAGCTCGACGTTGCCACGCGTGCGTAGAGCGCGCTGACCCAGCCGTCGAAATCGCCCACGGGTCCGGCGGAGGCGACCTGCGTGAAGCCCGTCCCGCTTGCGCTCCAGCAGAACACCCCGGCGAAGCGGTTCATGTCGAAGCTGTCCGCGTGCTTGAGCCGGGCGATCGAACCGTCGGCGAAGTGCTCTCGCCAACCGGGGATGTCGAATTCGGTCATCCCGGCCATGACGCGCAGGTATTCCCTCGTCTGTACGGGCCAGTCGACGATTCCTCCCTCCGCATTGCGCGCGAAGAGCGCAACGCCGACGTGATCGGGCAAGAGCAGAAGCGCGTATTGGTCGTCGTCGAGCCTCTCGCCGAACGCCGGGATGGCGCCCAGCAGCGCGCGCATTTCCAGCGCTGCGTTCTGCCACTGCGATAGGCTTCCTGCCTGAGCGACCAGCATCCAGCCGATGCCCGCCACACCGGCCACCAGGCTCAGTCGCGTCAATGTCGCCGCGAGGCCGGCAGCGAGCGACAGGTAGAGCCAGGCGACGTAGAAATTGCGAGTGCCCTCGCTGATCCCGACGTCTACGCCAGACAGCAATGCGGGCGCAAGGAGGTAGACGACCGCGCTCAGGCCGCACGCACCGACGAGCGGCACGGCGCGCTGATAGCGGCCTCGCGCTGCGATGACCAGGCCGACGAGCAGAGCGAGCAGCACCAGGGCGGCCACGAACGCCCACAGCCACGACGGATCCGTTCCTGGCTGGCGGACGAGCAAGCTGCCGTAGGATGCCAGACGCTCCAGATATTCTCCCGCGTTGGCGGGCAGCGTCGTCTGCGGATACACCTTCAGCGGCGTGCCGAAGAGGAGGCTGCGCCAAGCGATATACGCGGCAAAGACCAGCCAGGACGGCGCGAGATCGAGGGTGACGAAGCGGAGGTGAGAAGCAAACGGCGATCGAGACGGACGCTCTTCCCGGGACGCCCTCAGCGCAAGATCCACGAAGAGCGCAGTGGCGGCCAGCGGCATTGCACTTTCTTTCGAAAGAAGGGCCGCGCAGACAAGCGCCACGCGCACCGCCTGGCGGTAAACGCTCGCCACCCGTGGCCCGCCGTCGAGCGTGGCCAGGAAGAGGAGGCTGAAGAACGCGACCAGCACGTCGGCGCGGGAGGAAGGCCAGAAGGTCGCCTCGCCCGCGAACGGGAACGCGGCGAAGAGCGCCGCCGGCAGCATGGCGGCGCCATGCAGGCGCACTCTTCCGAATATCCACCGCGAGGCGATGCAATAAACGGCGGCTGCGCTGGCGAGATGCAGCGCCAGGCTCTGCAGCCGCCACCCCGCCGCCCAGGGCCCGGAGACTCGCCAATCGAGTGCCCAGGTGAGTGCGGTGATGGGGCGATACGCAAAGTTGCCGGCGGCCACGGGCTCGACAAAGCGCGCGAGCACCCACCGGGCCAGTTGGTGCTCTCGGTCGGCGTGGGCGATGACGTGCAGGTACCCATAGTCATCGCTCAGGAAGGCTCCGCCAAACCCCCGCAGATGCAGCACGCCCGCCGTCGCCACCGCAAGGAGCGCAAGAATGCCTGCGATGTTCCAACCCCGATGGCGCGCAGCCGGCCCGAGCGCAGAGTCGTTGTCCACCATTCAGCCCGATCGCTTCAACGCGAACACCACGATCTGCCGGTCGCGATAGACCGGCGTCCCGAGCTTCGTCTCGATCGCGGGCAGACATGCCTGCACATCGGGCCACTCGACCTCGGCGTCCGGTGGCGTCTTCCACGGCAGAAGGTGCATCACCAGGTAGTCGGCGCCATAGGACTTGCCGGCGAGGATTTCGCTCAGGTGCGCGAACTGGTCGAACCGGAACGCGCGCACGGTCGCGGGATATTCGCCGAACTCGCGCACGCCGCACACCGGCGTGGTGAGACCGATCTTCACGTACTGGCGATGGATCTCCTGGTACCAGGGATGCGGGTTGAAGTTCGACTCGAGCCGCCACGGCGCCTCGATCAGCGTGAGCGTGCGCGGCGGTTTTTGCGCGAGCTGGCGATAGAA
>VBCL01000037.1 GCA_005888865.1 Betaproteobacteria bacterium
AAGGGCTTCCTCACCGGCGCGATTAACGAGAACACGACGTTCGACAGCACCGACTTCCGCAACATCGTCCCCCGCTTCACGCCGGAAGCGCGCAAGGCGAACCACGCTCTGGTCGATCTACTGGGCGAGATCGCAGCTCGGAAAAAGGTGACGCCTGCCCAGATCGCGCTCGCCTGGCTCCTCGCCCAGAAGCCGTGGATCGTGCCGATACCCGGCACCACGAAGCTGCATCGCCTGGAGGAAAACATCGGCGCGGCTGCCGTCGAACTGACGCCCGAGGACCTTCTCACCATCGACAGCGCGGTCTCGAAGATTACGCTTCAGGGAGCCCGCTATCCTGAACATCTCCAGCGCCTGGTGGGTCGCTGAGGAGGTTTGGTTTATCACGGGCGCCGGCAGCGACATCGGCTCGGGAACTGCCAGGGCGGCGTTGAAGCCAAATCCACGGACGACAGATTCTGACGAGGAGATAGCATCATGCGAGTCGGCATCCTGGGTTCGGGGTTGATGGGCGGCAAGCTCGGAACAATCTTCGCGCGGGCAGGGCACGAGGTGGTGTTCAGCTATGCGCG
>VBCL01000039.1:0-11308 GCA_005888865.1 Betaproteobacteria bacterium
CGAACCGGTAGAGATCGATTTGACGGACTTCGAGCGCGTCGCCGCGGTGCTCGATCGGATCTCGGCGATCGACGCCTTCGTGCACGCTGCCGGCTTCATGCGAACCGCGCCCTTGGGTGAGCTCGATGCGCAGGACGGCGAAGCCATGTGGCGAGTGCACGTCCAGGTCGCCGCGGTGATCGCGAACGCACTCAGCGAGAAATTCTCGACGCAGGGGCGCATCGTCCTGATCGGCAGTCGCATCGCCGCCGGTGCGGCGGGACGCAGCCAATACGCCGCGGCGAAGGCGGGCCTGACGGCGATGGCGCGCTCGTGGGCGGCCGAACTGGCGCCGCGCGGTATCACGGTCAATGTGGTCGCGCCGGCCGCGACCGAAACGCCGATGCTGAACGATTCGGCGCGCGACGGCATGCCGCCGCACCTGCCGCCGATCGGAAGGTTCATCCAGCCCGAGGAAGTAGCCGCCCTGACGAGCTTCCTCCTCTCCGCCGATGCGGCGGCGATCACTGGCCAGCAGATCGTCATCTGCGGCGGTAGCTCACTGTAACCCTTGATGGAGAACGCGCGTGCTTGACCATCCGAGAACCGTATCGCGATCGAGCGCCAGAACATCGTCACCGGTCCGTGTCGTGGACATTCGCGAAGTGACGAAGCCTATTTCGTCGCCAATCAGAAACGCGTACATCGACTTTACCAAGATGACCTTGAGCCTGGTCGCGGTCGTGACCAATGTCGTTCGAGACGGCAAGCCGGTCATTGGCTACGGGTTCAATTCCAACGGCCGCTATGGGCAGGGCGCGCTCATTCGCGAGCGCATTCGGTCGCGAATCCTCGAAGCGAAGCCGGAATCGTTGATGGACGACACTGGCGAGAACCTCGATCCACACAAGGTGTGGGCCGCGATGCTGCAGAACGAGAAGCCGGGCGGGCATGGCGAGCGCTCGGTGGCCATCGGCACCGTCGACATGGCCGTGTGGGATGCGGTGGCGAAGATTGCACAGCGCCCGCTGTTCCGGTTGCTTGCCGACCGGTATGGCGGCGGCAAGGCCGACCCTCGCGTCTTCGTGTACGCGGCCGGCGGCTACTACTACCCGAATCAGGATCTCGCCAAGCTGCGTGCGGAAATGCGCAGTTATGTCGATCGGGGTTTTACGGTGGTCAAGAAGAAGATCGGCGGCGCGTCGTTGAAGGAGGATATGAGGCGGATCGAGGCGGTGCTCTCCGAGATCGACGGCGAAGCGCAGCTCGCGGTCGACGCCAACGGCCGCTTCGATCTCGAAACGGCGATCGCCTATGCCAAGGAGCTGCGCCAGTATCCGCTGTTCTGGTACGAGGAGCCGGGTGATCCGCTCGACTATGAGCTGCAGCGCGAGCTCGCGCAGCACTATCCGAACCCGATGGCGACCGGCGAGGACCTGTTCTCGATGCAGGATGCGCGCAATCTCATCCGCTACGCGGGCATGCGCAAGGACATCGACTGGCTCCAGTTCGATTGCGCGTTGAGCTACGGCCTGGTCGAGTACTTGCGCACGCTCGAGATGCTCAAGGACTACGGCTGGTCACCAAGCCGCTGTATTCCCCACGGCGGCCACCAGATGTCGCTCAACATCGCCGCCGGCCTCGGTCTCGGGGGCAATGAGAGCTATCCCGACCTGTTCCAGCCTTACGGCGGTTTCCCCGACGGTGTGCGCGTGGAGGGCGGTTACATCACCATGCCGGAGCTGCCGGGCATCGGCTTCGAGGGCAAGTCCGACCTCTACGCCGAGATGCGTTCGCTTGCTTCGTAGGAGCGCTCGAGAAGGCGTATAGCACCGCTCGGCAGCAATGAATGAAGGAGGAGTGAGTCAATGGTTACAGCAAATGCAGTGAAGATCGACGACGGCCAGTTGCAGAAGCCGTCCCGGCCCTTGATCCGGATGCGCGCGGTGTCGAAAACCTACGTCACCGCGTCGAGCGACAGCGTGCACGCGGTCGATCGCGTCGATCTCGACATCGCCGATGGCGAATTCGTGTGCATCGTCGGCCCGTCGGGCTGTGGCAAGAGCACGCTGCTGCGCATGTTGGCAGGGCTCGACACCAACGATGGCGGCCGCCTGTTGCTCGACGGCCGCCAGGTGACGGGACCGTCGGCGCAGGTGGGCGTGGTGTTCCAGGCTGCGAATCTCCTGCCCTGGCTCAGCGTTCGCGATAACGTGAGCCTGCCGCTGCGCGTCGGCGGACGCCACATCTCTTCCGCGCAGAGAATCGACGAGCTGCTGGTCATGGCGGGGCTCGGCGACTTCGGCGATCGCTATCCGTACGAATTGTCGGGGGGCATGCAGCAGCGCGCAGGGATCTGCCGGGCGCTCGCCCGCGATCCGCGCATCCTGCTCATGGACGAGCCGTTCGGAGCGCTCGACGCGCTGACGCGAGAGCGCATGAACATGGAATTGCAGCGCATCTGGCAGGCGAGCGGCAAGACGGTCATGTTGATCACGCACAGCATCTCGGAATCGATCTTCCTGGCCGACCGCGTGGTGGTGATGTCGGCGCGGCCGGGCAGGGTGCTGAAGGAGCTGACCGTCCCTATCCCGCGCCCGCGCAGCTTCGACACCATCGTCAGCAATCCGGCGTACGCGACGCTCGCGAGCGAGATTCGCGGACTGCTCAACGCCGAAGGAGAGATCGAATGAGCGAAGCCAAACTGCATCTGGATCAGAGCATGCTCGACCAAGCGGACGAGAACCTCGAGCTCGAAGACGCCGGGCGGACGGCCGGCGATGCGGCGGAGGCCAAGCCGAAGCGCCCGAAAGCCGGGGTCAACGGCTCGATCATCGCGGGCATCGGCGCGCTGGTGCTGTTCGCCCTGTGGGTCCTCTCCGTTCGCTTCCTGAAGGTGCCGCCGTACATCCTGCCGGCGCCCGAAGCGGTGCTCAATGCGCTGTGGTCCGGCATCGCCATCAACCCCACCGATCCACAAGGTTACTACGTCCCGCTGTGGAGCACGCTTAGCAACGCCGCGATCGGCTTCGGCATCGGCACCGGGTTGGGGCTCGTCCTCGGCTCGCTCATGGCGGAAAGCCGCACCGTCGAGAAGCTGCTGATGCCCTACGCCTTCGCGCTGCAGAGCCTGCCCAAGGTTGCGATCGCGCCGCTCGTCGTGATCTGGTTCGGCTTTGGCGCCGGCAGCAAGATCGCCATCGCCGCACTGCTCGCCTTCTTCCCGGTGCTCATCAACAGCTTCACGGGATTGCGCTCGATCGAGCCGGAGCGACTCGACCTGATGCGCTCGCTCTCCGCGACGCGATTCGAGACCTACCGGATCGCCAAGCTGCCGAACGCCGCTCCGTTCATTTTCGCCGGGCTCGACATGGCGGTCGTTTACGCGCTGCTTGGTGCGATCGTGGCCGAGTTCCTCGGTGCGCAACAAGGCATGGGTGTGGTGATCACGCAGGCGCAGGCCGTCTCGGACGTCGCTGGCGTGTTCGCGGCGCTGATCATCCTCGGCGTTCTGGGCATCACACTGCACAGCTCGGTGCGCCGCCTGGAGCGTCGCGTCGTGCACTGGGCGCATCGCGGCAAGCCGTAAAGTTTTCTTCTTTAGGAGGAAGTCATGCAAATCAGCAGACGGGAATGGTTGTTGGCGAGCGGCGCTTTCGCGGCGGCGCTCGTGATCGGGCCGCGAGCGGCTCGCGCCGCGGAGCTCAAGACCGTACGCTTCGGCGTGGGGCTCAAGGCAATGGGCGCGGCCGTGATCAACACGGTCATCGGCGAGGCGCTGGGTTACAACAAGGAGGAGGGCTTCACCATCAAGCCGCTCTCACTCGGCGGCAACTCCAACGTCCAGGTTGCGGTCGATCGGGGCGACGTGGACATCGGCATCGGTGTGCCCTCGTTCCAGTTGCCGATCCTCGCCAAGGGCGAGTGGGGCCCCGCGATCAATTTCTACGAGTACACCTATCCCTACAAGTGGGATGTCGTCGTCAAGCCGGGCTCGTCGATCAGGAGCTACAGCGACTTGAAGGGCAAGCGCGTCGGCGTTTCGGACTTCGCGGCGAGCGAGTATCCGGTGACGCGCAACCTCCTCAAGTCGCTGGGCATCGACCCCGACAAGGAAGTGAAATGGGTGTCGGTGGGCAACGGCGTGCCTGCCGGTGTGGCGCTCGAGCGTGACGCGATAGACGCGCTGGCGTACTACGACACGGGCTTCGGCCAGATCGAAGCCGCCGGCATCAAGCTCGAATTCGTGCCGAGGCCGAAACAGCTTCCGCTGGTCGGCGGCCAGTTCCTGATGGCCAAACGGACGCTGCTCAAGGAGGATCGCAACCTTCTCATCGGCTTCGGACGGTCGGTGGCCAAAGCGTCGCAGTTCCTGCTGGCCAATCCGACCGCGGGCGCGAACGCGTTCCTCGACATGTATCCCGAGACGGCGCCCAAGGGCAGCAGCAGGGAAGACGCCGTCAAGTCTGTGCTGCAGACGATCGGCCGCCGGATTCAGCTCTACAAGCCGCCGTATCCAAACGCGAAGATGGGCAGCATCAATCCAACCGAGTTCAAGACCGAGGCCGAGCTCAATCAACTGAAGATCGGCGATCTGAAAGATTTCTACACCAACGAGCTGATCGACCCCATCAACAATTTCGATTCGGCCAAGATACAGTCGCAGGCAGTCGCGCTCAAGAAGTGACGCTCATGGGGACACTCGCAAGGCAGCCGGCAGGGCCGGATTTGTCCGATCGGCAGACGAAGCAGCGTTCGCGGCCGTTGCAGCCGAGCCGGGCGGACCTCGTCATCGATCGCGCGCTCATCGGCGGGCGATGGGTCAGCGAGGTCGGCGGACGCACCTTCGCCGTTCTGGATCCTGCCGACGGCTCGCACGTGATCGACGTACCCGATTGCGGCGCCACCGAGGCGAGCGCAGCGGCCGACTGCGCGGCGAACGCACTCCGGGACTGGAGCGCGCGCACTGGAAAGGAGCGCTCGCAACTGCTCAGGCAATGGCACGGGGCTCTGCTTGCGCACCAGGAGGACCTGGCCCGCCTGCTCTCGCGCGAACAAGGCAAACCTCTCGCGGAGAGCCGCGGCGAAGTTGCCGCCGGCGCCGCCTATGTCGAATGGTTCGCCGAAGAGGCCAAGCGTGCCTACGGCGACGTGATCCCCGAGCCCACGCGCGGGCGCAAGCTCATCGTCGTCAAGGAGCCGGTGGGCGTGGTGGCGGCGATTACGCCGTGGAATTTTCCCATTGCGATTCTTGCACGCAAGATCGCGCCAGCGCTCGCCGCAGGCTGCACGATCGTCGCCAAGCCAGCCGAGGACACGCCGCTCTCCGCGCTGGCGATCGCCAGGCTCGCCGAGGAAGCGGGCATCCCCGCAGGCGTGATCAACATCGTGCCCGCATCACGGCACCGGGCGGGTGAAGTGGGTGACGCGTGGCTGCAGGACTTCCGGGTGCGGAAGCTCACGTTCACCGGGTCCACGGCGGTTGGCAAGTCGCTGGCGCGCGGCAGCGCTGACACGCTCAAGAAGCTGTCGCTGGAGCTTGGTGGGAACTCGCCTTTCATCATCTTCGATGACGCCGATCTCGATGCCGCGGTCGCAGGCACGATGGCCTCCAAGTTCCGCAACACTGGCCAGACCTGCATCTGCGCCAATCGCATTCTGGTGCAAGGCAGCGTATACGCGGCGTTCGCAGAAAAGCTCACGGCAGCGGTCTCGCGGCTCACGGTGGGCCCGGCGGCGAGCGGTGACGCCGATCAGGGCCCGCTGATCAACGACCGGGCCCGGATCAAGGTGGAGCAGCACGTCCACGATGCGCTCGGGCGCGGCGCGCGGCTCCTCACAGGCGGCAAGCGCCACCGGCTTGGCGGCAATTTCTACGAGCCCACCGTGCTTGGCGAGGCCAACCCCTCGATGCGTCTCGCGTCGGAAGAAACGTTCGGGCCGGTCGCGCCCCTGTTCCGGTTCGAGACCGAGAGCGAAGCGATCGCGCTCGCCAACGACACGCCTTTCGGACTCGCGTCGTACTTCTATGCGCGCGACATCGGGCGCGTCTGGCGCGTCGCGCAGGCGCTCGAGGCCGGGACCATCGGCATCAACGAAGGCATAATTACTACCGAGGTGGCACCTTTCGGCGGCGTGAAGGCATCGGGCTACGGCCGCGAGGGATCGAAGTACGGGCTCGAGGACTACCAGCACCTCAAGTATCTCTGCATGGGCGGACTGAGCGCCTAGAGCATTCGCAAACATTCAAAGACAAACCGTCGGAGACATCGTGGACGTTCCCGCCAATAATTTCAAACGCGCCCTCAAGGCCGGCAAACCGCAGATCGGCTTGTGGTGCAGCCTGTCCAGCCACTTTGCGGTGGAGGTGGTCGCCGGATCCGGCTTCGACTGGCTGCTGCTCGACACCGAGCATTCGCCCAACGAGTTGCCGATGGTGCTCTCGCAGTTGCAGGCTGCCGCGCCTTACGCGACGCATCCCGTGGTGCGCGTCCCATGGAATGACATGGTCACGATCAAGCGCTATCTCGACATCGGCGCCCAGAGCATTCTGATCCCGTACGTGCAGAGCGAGGAAGAAGCGCGCAACGCCGTGGCTTATACGCGCTATCCGCCAGAAGGGTTGCGCGGCGTGGCCGGGACCACTCGTGCCACGCGGTTCGGTCGGGTCAAGGACTACGCCCGGCGCGCGCACGAGGAGCTGTGCGTGCTGGTCCAGATCGAGAATCGGGCCGGGCTGGAGAGCCTGGAAAGAATTGCCGCGGTGGAAGGCGTCGACGGCGTGTTCATCGGCCCGGCCGACCTGCATGCGTCCCTCGGATACCCGGGTGAGACGGCCAATCCTGAAGTCATGCCCATTATCGACGACGCCATCCGCCGCATCCGCCACGCCGGGAAGGCGCCTGGTGTATTGACGGGTGTCGAAGGCGATGCTCGGCGCTGGCTGCAATGCGGAGGACTGTTCGTTGCCGTCGGCGCCGACCTGGGATTGCTTGCACGCGAGTCGGAAAAACTCGCAGCAAAATTCAAATCGTAAGGTCGGGCACCAGCCGGCACCTGCTGGTCCGGGCGCTCGTTTTTCCGGTCAGGATCGGGTGACGGTCGCCATGCCGGCTCTTGTCCCCGCGGCTCTCAGCGCTGTGGCAAAATCAGCGTCATGGATATCGTCGGCCGGATTGTCCTGACCGCGCCTTCGAGCGACGCGCAGACGCGCGAGCGTGATCCGCGAGCAGTCGCGGCGTGGTTGCTCGCGTGCTGCGCGCTGCTCTTCGCCATGGTTGTCGTCGGCGGCGTGACGCGCCTCACGCACTCGGGCCTCTCCATCACCGAATGGCAGCCGATCGTCGGCACGTTGCCGCCGCTGACCGATGCGCAGTGGGCCGAGACCTTCGCCAAGTACCAGGCCACGCCCGAATACAGCCAGGTCAACCGCGGCATGACGCTCGACGCGTTCAAGAGCATCTTCTGGTGGGAGTACTGCCATCGGCTGCTCGGGCGCGCGATCGGAGTCGCGTTCCTGTTGCCGCTGCTCGGGTTCATCGCCCGGCGCAGGATCCCGGCAGGTTTGGCGCCGAAGCTCGTCGGCATCTTCGCGCTCGGAGCGCTTCAGGGCGCGATGGGCTGGTACATGGTGCAGAGCGGGCTCGTCGACGATCCGCGGGTCTCGCAACTCCGCCTCACAGCGCACCTGGGGCTCGCCTTCATCATCTTCGCGGCGATGCTCTGGACTGCCTTGTCGCTGCTCCGCGGCCCTGCAAGGGAAGGTTCGGGCGCCGCGCCGCTCAGGCGCTTCGCCTACGCGCTGACGGCATTGATCTTCGTCATGGTGTTGAGCGGCGGTCTGGTCGCGGGAATCCGTGCCGGCTTCGCCTACAACACGTTCCCGCTGATGAACGGTCATTGGGTGCCCGCGGAGATCATGCTGATCGAGCCCTGGTACCTCAACCTCTTCAACAACATGGCCACCGTGCAATTCGATCACCGGGCGGTCGCGTGGGTGCTGGCGCTCGCCGTCCCGCTGCTCTGGTGGCGCGTGCGTGCCTCACCCGACGCGCCGGCGCGCGCACGGAGCGGCGCGAACCTCCTGCTGGGGCTGCTCGCGTTGCAGGTCACTCTCGGCGTCTGCACGCTGATTCTGGTGGTTCCGCTGCCCCTCGCCGCTGCGCATCAAGCCGGCGCGCTGCTTCTGTTCGCGGCCGCGCTCAACCTCGCGCACGCGCTGCGTTGACGCGGACGCAACGGAGAAGGGGTGGAGGAGGGCCGTGCGACCGGCGGGATCAACGCTCGCTCGAGCCGGCCGTTTCGGGCTTGACGCCAAATAGTTTAGGGCTAATATATTTAAGCTTGAAATAACAGGGGTCCGCGAGCGTGCGTATCGTCTGCATCGGAGGGGGGCCTGCCGGCTTGTATCTGGCGCTGCTCATGAAGCGGGCTGACCCGCGGCACCAGATAACGGTCATCGAGCGCAATCGACCCTACGACACCTTTGGCTGGGGCGTCGTATTCTCGGATCAGACGCTCGGCAACCTGCGCGCTGCGGACCCGCAGACGCACGATGAGATCCTCGATGCCTTCTGCCACTGGGACGACATCGATGTGCACTTCAAGGGAAGGACGATCACCTCGGGCGGCCACGGCTTTTGCGGCATCGGCCGCAAGCGGCTGCTGAACATCCTGCAGCGGCGTTGCGAGCAGCTCGGCGTAAGGCTTCTCTTCGAGACCGAGATCGCCGATGAGACGGCCATCGACGATTGCGATCTGATCGTAGCGAGCGACGGTCTCAATAGCGCGATCCGAGCGAAGCACGAAGACGTGTTTCAGCCCGAGATCGAGCGCCGGAAATGCCGGTACATCTGGCTCGGCACGCACCGGCTCTTCGACGCGTTCACCTTCGCCTTCGAGCCGACCGAATGGGGCTGGTTCCAGGCCCATGCCTACCGGTTCGACGACGAGACAAGTACGTTCATCGTCGAGACGCCCGAAGCCGTCTGGCGCGCCGCGGGCATCGATCGCATGAGCGCCGACGAGTCGGTCGCGTTCTGCGAGCGGCTTTTCGCCCGCTACCTCGGCGGCGAGCGCCTGATGACCAACGCCCGCCACCTGCGAGGCTCGGCGTGGATCAACTTCCTGCGGATCATCAACAAGACGTGGATCTGCGATGCCGCGCGCACGCCGATCGTGCTTCTGGGCGACGCCGCGCACACGGCGCATTTCTCGGTGGGCTCCGGCACCAAGCTCGCGCTCGAGGACGCGATCGCGTTGGCGCGCGCCTTGCAGCAGCAAGCCGATCTGCCCGCCGCGCTGCGGTCCTACGAGGCCGAACGCGTCCTCGAGGTCCTGAAGATCCAGAACGCAGCCCGCAACTCGACCGAATGGTTCGAGAACGTCGAGCGCTATACGCACCTCGAGGCCGAGCAGTTCGCCTACAGCCTGCTCACGCGGAGCCAGCGCATCTCGCACGAGAATCTGCGCCTGCGCGACCCGCGCTACGTGGCCGCGACGGAGCGCTGGTTCGCCGCGCGCAACCATTTGCCGAGCGGAAGCGGCGAGCGGCCGGTGCCGCCGATGTTCATCCCCTTCTCCTTGCGCGGCGTGACGCTCGCCAATCGGGTCGTCGTCTCGCCGATGGCGCAGTATTCGTGCACCGACGGAACCCCGGATGATTACTACCTGGTGCATCTAGGGAGCCGCGCGCACGGCGGAGCTGGGCTTGTCTTCACCGAAATGACCTGCGTGTCGGCCGATGCGCGGATCAGCCCCGGATGCGCGGGCATGTACAAGGAAGAGCACAAGGTCGGGTGGAAGCGCATCGTCGACTACGTTCACCAGCGCACACCGGCGATGATCGCGATGCAGCTCGGTCACGCGGGACCCAAAGGCTCGACGCAGCTTGGCTGGGAGGAGGCCGACGAGCCGCTCGCCACCGGCAACTGGCCGATCGTCGCGCCTACCGCGCTCGCCTACGGCCCGCGCAATCAGCTTCCACGCACGATGACTCGGAGCGACATGAACCGCGTCCGCGACGACTTCGTGCGCGCCGCGCAGTGGGCCGCCGAGTGCGGCTTCGACTGGCTGGAGCTGCACTGCGCGCACGGGTACCTTCTCTCGGCGTTCATCTGTCCGCTCACCAACCGGCGCGACGACGAGTACGGTGGAAATCTCGAGAACCGCTGTCGTTTCCCCCTCGAGGTGGTCCGGGCGATGCGTGCCGTATGGCCGACGGAAAAGCCGCTGTCGGTGCGGATCTCGGCGCACGACTGGACGCCCGGCGGCAACACGCCGGACGAGGCGGTCGTGATCGCGCGCCTGTTCAAGGAGGCCGGCGCCGACCTGATCGACGTCTCGTCGGGCCAGACGACGCGCGAGGCGAAGCCCGTCTATGGCCGAATGTACCAGACGCCGTTCGCCGATCGGATCCGCAACGAAGTCGGCATCGCGACGATGGCGGTGGGCGCCATCTTCGAGCCCGACCACGTGAACAGCATCATCGCCGCGGGCCGCGCCGATCTGTGCGCGCTCGCGCGGCCGCATCTGGCCGATCCGTACTGGACACTGCACGCGGCCGCTCAGCTTGGCTACACGAACGTGCCGTGGCCGAACCAGTACCTGACGGGCAAGGCGCAGCTCGAGCGTAACCTCGCGCGGGCGGCGCAGCTCGCGGAATCCGAGCAGGCCGAAGCCAATGGCTGAGCCCAGGCCGCTTATGGGGCAGCACGCGCTCGTCACCGGGGGCGGCAGCGGCATCGGCTTCGCGATCGCGAAGCGCCTGGCCGATCTCGGCGCGAGCGTGACGCTCGCCGGCCGCACAACCGATCGGCTCGAAGCGGCCGCGGCGACGCTCACCCGCTGCGATGTCGTGCAAGCCGACGTCGGCGACCCCGCGGCCGTGCGACGAGCGTTCGCAGCGCTCGACGAGCGCGGACACGCGCTCACCATCCTGATCAACAACGCCGGCGTCGCGAAGAGCGCCAAGTTCGCCGAGACGGACGGTGCGCTGTGGGAGGAAATGCTTCGCGTCAACCTGACCGGTGTCTACCACTGCATTCAGGCTGGGCTGCCGCGCATCCTCGCGGCAGGCGGCGGCCGCATCGTAACGATCGCCAGCACGGCGGGCCTCATCGGTTACCCGTACGTGAGCGCGTATTGCGCCGCCAAGCACGGCGTCATCGGCCTGACCCGCGCGCTGGCGGCCGAGCACGCGCTTCGCGGGGTCACCATCAACGCGGTGTGCCCCG
The DNA here is from genome assembly GCA_005888865.1 of Betaproteobacteria bacterium. Classification (GTDB taxonomy): domain Bacteria; phylum Pseudomonadota; class Gammaproteobacteria; order Burkholderiales; family Casimicrobiaceae; genus PALSA-1003. Next base: position 11,214 of record VBCL01000039.1, read on the forward strand.
GCTACGCCGACACCGACATGACGCGGCAGACCGTGGCGAACATCGTCGCGCGCACCGGTCGAACCGAGGCCGAGGCGCGCGCCGCGTTGACCGCA
>VBCL01000039.1:11348-18896 GCA_005888865.1 Betaproteobacteria bacterium
ACGATGTGGCTGCCGCGGTCGCCTGGCTTTGCCTCCCGGAGTCGGGGGCCGTCAACGGGCAGGCGATCTCGGTTTCGGGCGGCGAAGTCATGGTGGGCTAGGGGCCACAGCGGTGCACGCGTTCATCGATCCGGAGTCTCGCGTTCGGGATGCGCATCACGACGCGCTGCGCCTCTGGCTTCGGCTGTTCACCTGCTCTACCCTTGTCGAGCGCGCGATCCGGGTGCGCCTGCGCCGGGAATTCAATACCACGCTGCCGAGGTTCGATTTGCTGGCGCAGCTCGAGCGCAGTCCGGAAGGCCTGAAGATGGGCGAGCTGTCGAAGCGCCTGATGGTGACGGGCGGCAATATCACCGGGCTCACCGATCAGCTCGTCAGGGAAGGACTGGTCAGGCGCCAGCCGATCTCCGGCGACCGGCGGGCATTTGCCGTGCAGCTGACCAGGAAAGGCAAGCACGCGTTCGACGCGATGGCCTCGGCGCACGAGCAATGGGTGATCCGGCTCCTGGCCGGATTGAGCGTCGCCGAGCGTCGCTCGCTCTACGCGTTGCTCGGCCGCGCGAAGGCGGCCGTGCGATCCGTTGCCGAGAACACAACATGAGTTACACATCGCACGTCGATACGTTCGCAAAAGACCATCTGCCGCCGCGCGAGCTCTGGCCCGAGTTCATTTTCGAACTTCCCGAGCTCGTCTACCCGGATCGGATGAATTGCGCCACGGAGCTCCTCGGCCGCGCGGTCGACCGCGGCTGGGGGCCGCGCACGGCGATCGTCGCGGCCGACGGCACGCGCTGGACCTATGCCGAGCTCCTCGCTCGCGCCAACCGCATTGCGCACGTCCTGGTCGATGATCTCGGACTGGTTCCGGGCAATCGCGTCCTGCTGCGCGGCACGAACCATCCCATGCTGGCCGCGTGCTGGTTCGCCGTGATCAAGGCCGGAGGCATCGCGGTGGGCACCATGCCGCTGCTGCGCGCGAAGGAGCTCACCGACATCGTCAACAAGGCCGCCGTCACGCACGCGTTGTGCGATGCGAGGCTCGCCGACGAGCTGACGGCTGCGCTTCCCGCCTGTCCGACACTTACCCGTATCGCCTATTTCAACTCGGGCGCCGCGGACGGCATCGAGGCCCGCATGCAGCACAAGGCGGAGACATTCGACGATATCGCCACCGCCGCCGACGACACGTGCCTGATCGCCTTCACGTCGGGAACCACGGGAAGGCCCAAGGGAACGATGCATTTTCATCGCGATGTCCTGGCCGCCTGCGACTGCTGGCCGCGATCGACGCTGTGCGCTCGGGCCGATGATCTCTTCAGCGGCAGCCCGCCGCTCGCCTTCACCTTCGGGCTGGGCGGGCTCCTGCTCTTTCCGCTGCGTATCGGTGCGGCGACACTGCTTCTGGAGAAAGCTCCGCCGGATGCGCTGCTCGCGGCGATCGCGCAACATCGCATCGGCGTGCTGTTCACCGCGCCCACCTCGTATCGGGCGATGGCGGCGCAGGTCGGGCATTACGACCTGTCGAGCCTGCACAAATGCGTGGCCGCGGGTGAGGCGCTTCCCGCAGCCACGCGGAAGCTCTGGAAAGACGCCACCGGCATCGAGATCATCGATGGCATCGGCACCACGGAATTGCTGCACATCTTCATTTCGCATGACGAAGCGCATGCGAAACCCGGCGCGACGGGGAAGCCGGTCCCCGGCTACCACGCTTGCATCATGGACGATGCCGGCCGCCCGGCGCCGAGGGGAACGATCGGCAGGCTGGCGGTGAAGGGCCCCACCGGTTGCCGCTATCTCGCCGACGAACGCCAGATGGATTACGTCAAGGACGGCTGGAACGTCACCGGCGACGCGTACTCGATCGACGAGGACGGCGATTTCATCTACCACGCGCGCACCGACGACATGATCATCAGCGCGGGTTACAACATTGCCGGGCCGGAAGTCGAAGACGCGCTCCTTATGCATCCCGCGGTCGCCGAGTGCGGCGTGGTCGGTTCCCCTGACGAGCAACGCGGGGAGCTCGTCAAGGCGTTTGTCGTGCTGAAGACCGGCCACGACGCCGGCGCCGCCATGGCGCACGAGCTGCAGGAATTCGTCAAGCGTGCGATCGCTCCGTACAAGTACCCGCGGGCGATCGAATTCACGGCGAGCCTGCCGCGCACCGAGACCGGCAAGCTCCAGCGCTTTCGGCTCCGTCAGCAGGAACGCGCCAAGGCAGCGTCACGGTCGTGACCGCGCGGCCTGCAGGAAACGCAGCGAAACCAAGCGCAACTCCGCACCAATCCAAAAGGAAACGCCATGCAGATTCTGCAACCGCCGGGGTGGGCGACGCCGCGAGGTTACGCGAACGGCATCGCCGCGACCGGGCGCATCGTGTTCGTCGCCGGGCAGGTGGGCTGGAACGCGAACGGCGCATTCGAATCGCGCGATTTCGTGGCTCAGTCGCGTCAGGCGTTGGCCAACATCGTCGCGGTGCTGGCCGAAGCGGGTGGGCGGCCCGAGCATATCGCGCGAATGACCTGGTACGTCGTCGACAAGGATGAATACCTCGCGAGCCTGACGGCACTCGGCCGCGCGTATCGCGAGGTGATCGGCAGCCATTTCCCGGTGATGACGGCAGTCCAGGTCGTGGCGCTGATCGAAGACGGAGCCAAAGTCGAGATCGAAGCGACTGCCGTGGTTCCGGCAGCGGCGTAAGTTCTTGCCATCGCCAACGAGCGACGCGGCCGAAAGCCGCGCCGCAGGCGACTTAGGCTAGTCAGGTGATGGATCGGTATTGGCTTTGGTGCTCGTTTCGTACGGCTTTTCGATCGTCAGCGTATCGATCAGATTGTCCTTGTTTTGCGTTTCGCAGTGGAAGCTCGCCTGATCGTCCGTGCTGCCGCTGCCGTTGTAGACCAGCGCGTTCGGATACATGCAGATCTTGCGGGTTCGGACCACGGCCGTGCCCGTCGCGTCCTTTTGTGCAGCCACGACGTAGTCCGGCGCGACGCCATGCTCGACCCAGTTCACGAGCGCTGCGAAAAGGTCCTCGCCGACGATTGCCGGACCTTGCGGGCCAGCGAACGGACCGGTGGCCGCATACGGGCCGCAATGCGAGTTATTGGGATACGGGAAGTAGCGGTAGTACTTCTGCGTCTCCTTGTAGTTGCCTTGCAGCACGCTGTCATAGTAGTGGTAGGTTCCGCGCGGAAAGATGAGGAAATCCATAAGCCCGTGATATGTGATCATCTTCCCGCCGGCGTTGCGGAACGCCTTCAGGTCATCGTCCGTGCCGATCACGTCGTTGAACTTCGCAATCGACGTCAGCATGTCGTTGACGAAAGAGGCTTCCGTCACCGTGTGCCAGTCGAAGCCCGGATTCTGGTGAATCCAATACTTGAAGTGATCGGTTGCGATGGAGAACGGGTTCGTGCCCGCCAGGCCGCCCAGGATCGTGCCGCGCTCGAGGCCGTACCATACCTGGTTCCCGTTGGCGTCCGTGGGACCATTCCAGATCTTGTTCACCGCGGAAGCTTCCGCTGGCGTCAGGCAGTTCGGATCGGCGGATGGCCCCCCGTTCGCTTTGCAGACGAATGCCGTCGCGTTGTAAGTGCATGCGCGCGGGTCCTGAATGATTCCGTCGGGAATTCCATCCTGGGCGTCGCATGCCGCGATCGCTGCGCTTGAAACCGCATTGAGTTTGGCTGATGCGATCGGCGCGCCGACTTCCTGGTTCATCACGACCTCCGGCCACAGCTCGGCGGTAATGAACCGGTCCCAGTTGAAGGCGTTCGCGCCGGCGAGAATGCCGTCGAAGTCCTGCGGGAAGTTCTGCGCCTGATAATGGCCCTGCCGACCGCCGGTCGAGCAGCCCATCCAATACTTGCGGACGGGCTCCGTGCCGTAATACACCTCCGCGAGCTTCACCCCCCAGACGTGCTGCTCGTGGATTCCATCCGAGGCGAAATCCTCGATCAGTCCGAAATTGAGCGTGCCGTCCGGATTGAGCGCGAAGCTTCCGCCGGGTGTTACGCTCGAATTGTGGCCGGTATCGGTCGACGTGCCGACGTAGCCAAGATTGGTGGAGGAGGTGACGCCTCCGACTTGGCCGGCGTACCCACCGCCGCCAAGATCGCGGTTCTTGCCGTTCCAGGCGCCTTGCGCACCGCCTGCGCCACCATCGGCTACGGAGAGCGGCAGGCCGACACGAATCTTGAGCTGCTGGCTTTGACCGGGCAGGTAGCCCGCGGCCGGACCCGATTCACCCGAGAACGTGAAATCCACTCGGCAGTAGGGCGTGATCGGCGGGGTCGTACTCGCGGGCTGCAGAGCTGCCGTAAGCCCGCTTATCTGCGTATTCCCCGCCAAGCCGAAAGCGGGATCGGTTGCGAGCTGCCCGCATGTCGGCAGCGCGACCGCTGGCCCCGACAGCGCAAACAACGACAAGGCGGTGGTCGCGAGCGAGATCGCGGCCATTGGACGCACACGGCGGTTCATGATTTCCTCCTAGGCGCTAAAGATTTCGAGTTCCTTACCCGCGGATGCGGGGCGGCGACTTCGAATCGAATCGCGCCACGATCGTAGCAACCGCCCACTCGCGGGGCTTCCGTATTCTTGCGCGCAGATGCGGCAATCTTGCGCTTCGACTCCGAAGAGAGTCGGCTAGGCTATTGAGGATCACCTGTGTGCATGACGAGGGTTCGTCATTCCCGCTCAGTTACGTAACTAAGCGGGAATCCAGCGTCTTTTCCGTAGGACGACACTGGGCCCGCTGGAGCCTGCCCTGAGCGTAGTCGAAGGGCGAGGACGACGACCCATCGGTTGAACCCGCCGCGTCCTCAGGAACTGCTTCGGTCGTGGCGTGGCGTGCGGCCGGTGATCTTGCGATAGACGTCGGCGAAATGGCTTTGGCTTGCGAAGCCGAGCGACAAGGCAATGTCGCCAATCGGTAGATCCGTCGACGCCAGCATCTTGCGCGCCCGGCCAACCCGCTCGCGGATCACGAATTGATGCGGCGTCATGCCGGTCGTCTGCTTGAAGCAGCGGGCGAAATGGAACGGACTTATGTTGGCGACGGCCGCAAGTCGCTCGATCGTCAGCGGCTCCGAAAGGTTCTTACCGATGTGTTCGGTGGTGCGCGCAAGCTGCCTCGATGATAGGGGAGCGATGCGTCGATCCGCGCCCGGCGCGCTGGCGCACAAGGATGCGACACGGGAGGCGAGTGCCAGTGAAAGCGCTTCGCCATACGCGGTGCCCGTCGGGCATCCCGATTCGATCTCCGAGCGCATGAGCTCGAGCAAGGTCGCAACGCGCGCATCCTGGACGCCGATGTACACGTCGAACAGCGCGTCGGTGCGTCCGAAGGCATCGATCGGATTCGGGTCCGCGCCGATGTCCCGAATCGCCACCACGATGGCTTCGGCCCGGCTGCCCTTCCACGAGAGACGCTCGAACTCGTACCCGCGGCTCACGAAGCAGAAGGAACCGAGCGAGAGACGGCGCCTCGCGTCGGGCATGTCGGTACGGAAGCGGATGTCGCAGGTTCCGGCCGCGACGAAGAACAACAGATGGTCGGGGGCGGAGACGCGTTCGAGCGTTCCTCTCGGCGGAATGCGCACGTGCTCGAGGCGGTACCCGCGCCAGAATCGCCCCGATTCGCGCAAGAGCCGATTCCGCGCGCAGAAAGGATGCGGTTCGCCATCGACGACCAGCTCGATCCGCGGACCCTGAAGGTCGGTCCGATGCGTCGCGAGCTTCGCGCTTTGCTGCGCCGATGCGTCGCGTCCCATGATCAGAACTCCGATGGCCTACGAGCGAGCGATATCGCGCGACGCTCAGTACGTTTCGAGGTGATACCGGCCTTCTGCGCGCAACGCGGGCAGGAGCGTTTCCCAATCCATCTCGTGCCTGCGGCAGACATCGCGAAACGCCTCCGCAACGCCGGCCTCCATGCCCTTGAGCCCGCAGATGTACACATTACAACTCTTGTGGGCGAGCAAGCGGGCGACCTCTTCCGAGCGGTCGCGGATCAGGTCTTGCACATACTGCTTCTGCTTTCCGGGAACGCGGGAGAACGCGAGATTGATGTCGATGAAGTCCTTCGGCAGCTTCAGGAGCGGGCCGAAATACGGAAGCTCTCCGGCGACCCGGGCACCGAAGAAGAGCATCAGCTCGCCGCCCTCCTGAAGGGCGATCCGGCGCCGGCGCCGCTCGGTCATCGCGCGCATCGGCGCCGAGCCCGTGCCGGTGCAGACCATCAGCAGGCTCGAGCCGGGATGGTTCGGCATCAGAAACGTCGCGCCGTAGGGGCCGACCACGCGCACCGAGTCTCCCTTGGCGAGATCGCACAGATAATTGGACGCGACTCCGGAGACGGGTCGGCCTTCGTGATCTTCGGTGACGCGCTTCACCGTCAGCGACAGGTTGTTGTAGCGCGGCCGCTCGCCGTCGCGGGGGCTCGCGACCGAGTACAGGCGAACGTGATGCGGCCGGCCCGTCGCGTCCACGCCCGGCGGCAGGATGCCGATCGTCTGCCCTTCCAGCACCGGAAAAGCGGCGCCGCCGAACTCGAGCACGATATGACGGACATCGCTGCTGGCGTCGTCCGCGGTCAGGCGGAAATTGCCGCCGACCGTTGCGATCGCGGGCTTGTCGAGCGAATAGAGGTTGACGTACGGATGCGCGGCCGACCACGGCGGGAATGCGTCGCCGCCGAGGCCGGCGGTCGCGACCGACGTGATCCGTGCCACTTCGGTGGGTATCTCTTCGGCGCCGGCGTCGACGTCGCTTTGCGCCGGCAGGCTGTCCCAGCCGAGCTGCTCGGCAAGCGTGTACGGCTTGGCTTTGTCGACCTGGCGCCAGCTGTCGATGGCTCCGGTCGGGCAGGGCGAGATGCAATCGTTGCAGAAATTGCATTTCGCGGGATCGACGACGTAGTTACGCGCGTCGTGCGAGACCGCGTCCGACGGGCACGTCTCCTCGCAGGTGTTGCAGCGGATACAGATCTCCGGGTCGATGAGATGCTGGCGCAGCACCTCGACCGACACCTGACTTGTGCTCATGTCATCAACGCTTCAGTTGAACCGAACGTACTCGAAGTCGACGGGTTGATTGTTGATTCCGCGCGCCGGAGGCGCGATCCAGTTGGCGAAGCGGCCCGGCTCGGCGACTCGCCCCATCAGCGACGCGACGAACGCACGATCCGCTTCGGAGGGCAACCAATGCAGGTGCCGGTGCGTCCAGTCGCCCTCGCTCACGACGTTGCCGTCGGGATCGATGCGCGCCGCCGACAGCGGGCCGATCTTGCGGTTGAATGTCTTGTGCGGCGCCTTCAGCCGGAAGGCGATGCCGCTCTTTTCGATGACCTTGTTCCAGCGCTCGATGCCGGCGAGCGCGTCCTTGACGTAGTCATCGCGCAGCTTCTCGTTGAGCGCATTCAACGCCGGGGCCTGGCTGGTGACGAGCCGCCCGTCGCGGACTTCGAGCACCGAATAGGTCGCCTCGGTCAGCAGATGATCGTCGCCGATCTTCGTTTCGTCGAAGCGGCCCTTGAGGCCGGTC
>VBCL01000040.1 GCA_005888865.1 Betaproteobacteria bacterium
ATCGTCGCGATGGATGCGGTGTCCGCCGGCGGCCGTTTCGCCGCGATCTTCTGGGTCAAGCCCAAGAAAGTCGCCAAGGCGGCGAAGCTGCTGCGCGCGCGTTGACCTTGCGGGGGACTTCCTCCGCGCCGGGCGGATCGCGGTGATCGCGTCCGTTGCCTTGCGCCTCGCGGGCGAGCACGATACGCCGGCCCTCGAGGATCTCATTCCGTTGTCGGCGCGCGCGCTGCAGGCGGCGACGTACACCGCCGCACAGATCGAAGGTGCGCTGGGCACGGTGTTCGCGGTCGATCGTCAACTGATCGCCGACGGCACCTACTTCGTCGCCGAGCGCCACGGCGCGATCGTCGGCTGCGGTGGCTGGAGCCGGCGCAAGACGCTCTTCGGCGGCGATCGAGGCGATGTACCGCGCGACGATGCGCTGCTCGACCCGCAAATCGACGCTGCACGCATCAGGGCCTTCTTCGTGCATCCGGCGTGGGCGCGGCAGGGCATCGGCCGGATGCTCATGAGCGCGTGCGAGCGCGCGGCGATCGCGGCAGGGTTCGGCAGACTCGAGCTCGTCGCCACCCTCGCCGGAGAGCCGTTGTACGCGGCATTCGCATTTCGTGTACTGGAACGCTACGAGATCACTCTGGTGACCGGACAAGTGCTGCCCGCGGTGCGCATGGCGAAGACACTGGTTCGGGATTGACGCTCGATCGGGGCGCAACTACCCGGCGAGATGAGAGGGAAACCGCGATGCGCGACTCGATGACGGGGGTCCTGGCGGGGCGCCGCGAATTCCTTCGCCGGCTGAGCGCGCTCTCCGGCGCCGCCGCGTCGAGCTTCGCGCTGCGCGCGCTCGCGGAGACGCCAAACCCGTCCGCGCCATTGCACGTGATCATCGCCGGTGCCGGATTGGCCGGGCTGGTTGCCGCGTACGAGCTCGAGCGACGGGGTCATCGCGTCACCATCCTCGAGGCCGATTCGCGCCACATTGGTGGCCGCGCACGGACGCTTCGCTTCGATGGCGGCCTGCACGGCGAAGCCGGCGCGATGCGCATCCCGACCCGCCACGAGCTCACCCGCCGGTATATCGCCGAGTTCCACCTGCCGCTGCGCCCGTTCGTCTTCTCCAATCCGCAGGCGTATTACTTCGTGCGCGGTCAACGCCGTCGCGTCGCGGAGGTCAAGTCGCTCTACGGCCTGTTCGCGCTGCGCGAGGACGAACGCAACCAGACGCCCGATTCATTCTGGGACGCTGCTGTTGGCAAGGCGCTGCGCTCGCTCTCCGACGACGAGAAGGTCGACCTGTCTGCCGATACGCCCGCGACCAATCGCATACGCGCCTACGACCAGCAGTCGCTGCAGCAACTCTTCGAGGCGGCGGGGTTGTCCGACGAGGCGATCGAATTCCTGGCAACGACAAGCGCCTCGGAGACGCTCCTCGCATCGGCCGCGACCGAGACGCTGCGCGAGGAGCTGAAGGAAGTGTGGTCGCAGGGCTTCGACGAGCTGGTCAACGGCACCGATACGCTCGCCTCCGCTTTCGCCGCGCGGCTCAAGTCGAAACCGAAGCTCGGATGTTCCGTAGTTCGCTTGACGCAGGACACGTTGACGCGCCGCACCGCCGCGATCTACCGCGAAGGCGGGGTCGAGCGGCGCGCCGAGGGCGATTTCCTGCTCTGCACGCTGCCCTGCCCCGTGCTCACGCGGATCGGCGTCGAGCCGGAGCTCTCCGGTCCGAAATGGCGCGCGATCCGCGAGCTCAACTACGATTCGTCGACCAAGGTGTTGGCGATCGCCCGGCGGCGCTTCTGGGAGAGCGAGGACGGCATTTTCGGCGGCGGCACGTTCACCGACCTGCCGATCGCGACCGCGTACTACCCGTCGGACAATGCGTTGTTGAAGGACCCGCGCGTCTCCGCCGGCCCCGGCGTGCTGCTCGCCTCGTACTCGTGGGGGCAGGTGGCGCGACGGCTGGCGAGCCTCCCCCACGCCGAGCGCGCGGCCGCGGTGTTGCAGCATCTCTCGCGCGTGCATCCTCAGCTCAAGCGCGCGGGATTGATTCGCCATACCGCAAGCTGGAGCTGGGACAATCATCCATTGTCCGGCGGGGCGTTCGCATGGTTCATGCCCGGTCAGCATTCCGCGTTGCATCGGGATCTCGTCGCCCCCGAAGGTCGTATCTACTTTGCCGGCGAGCACGCTTCGCTCACGCACACCTGGATGCAGGGCGCGCTGGAATCGGGTCTCCGCGCCGTTCGCGAGATGCTCGAGGCGGCGCAGCGCGGGTAACTAAGCGCCGGCCCGCGTGCCCGCTGGCGGTGATACGATGTCGCTCCATGCCCGAGGGAGAACCACATGACGCTCTGCCCGATCGCCCTTGCCGTCGGCTGCAAGAAGTGCCCCGCCTTCAAGATCTGCCCGCTGAAGACCGTCATCGGCGACTACCAACCCGAAAGCGAGGCGCCGTCGCCTGCGGGCGGGCAACCGGCCAGGCACCCGGGTAAGCATTCGGGCAAGCGCGCGGGCAAACGTTCGGGCAGGCCAAAACGCCGGAAGTAGGCGTCATGCTCGCCTTGACTCCCGCCGAGCGCCGAGACCTCCGCGCGAAGGCGCATCGGCTGCATCCGGTCGTGAGCGTGGGCCATCACGGCCTGACACCCGCCGTATTGCACGAGATCGACATCAACCTGCTCGCGCACGAGCTGATCAAGGTGCGTGTCTTCGAGGACGATCGCCACGCCCGCGAGACGTTGCTTGCGCGGATATGTGCCGAGCTCGACGCCGCGCCGGTTCAGCACATCGGCAAGCTTCTGGTCGTCTGGCGACCCGCGCCGCCTGGCGCCGAGGCGGCGGTCGCGCCACCGGTAGCAAATCGAGCCTCCGAGAAGCGCGGCGCTCGCCCACCGGCGCGCAGACGTCATCGGGAACCAGGCGTGCACAGGCCGTCCGCGCAGCCGATGGTCGCCGCGAAGACCACACCGCAGGTACGGCGGCCCCGCACTCCGCTGCCGCGAGCCCCCGCGCGGCCCCCGGCAGGCAAGACGCGCAGCACACAGCCGCGGGCACCCGCGACGGGCGGCCGGCGACGCCGGCGCGTTCCCTAGCAGGCTAACTTATCGCGACCCGATGCCGCTTGGATTACCCTCGCCGCGCATCGGGCTTGCTGCCAGTGAGCTCCATCGCACCGCGCCGGATGGCGCGCTGTTCCGGCTGCTGCTGCCGCTGGAGCGGATCGTTCGCGAGGAACTGCGTCCCGAAATTCTGGCGCTGGGACAGACCTACGATGCGCTCGCCGCCGGTGTGCTGGCCGGATATCCGCGCCTCATCCGCCTGCCGACACGGCGCGACGGCGGGTTGATCCATCTGGTCGCCGCCGTCGTCAGCGGCGATCCGGCACGGCGGCTCGACGCGATGATCTACCTGCTCGACCCCGACGATCCGACCTCGGTTTTTCCCGAAGGGCTCGCGCTCAAGCGCGAATGCGTGATCCACGAGACGGTGTTTGTTTCGACGCTCGCTCACGCGCGGGAATGGTTCGAGCTGGCGCGCGTGGAATGCGGCTTCGCCCCCGATCCGTTGCAGGATACGCAGTTCGACTTCGCCTCGCAGACGATCGCGTTGATCGCCCACGACGCGTGCAAGGGCGAGATGGTCGATTTCGTTCGCGCGCGATTCACGTTCTTCGATCGTTTCCGCCGCCGCATCGCGACCGGGACGACCGGCGGGCTGCTCAACGATCTGGCCGAGAACGCCTCACCGGCGCGCGCGCCGTGGGTCCAGTGCTTTCACTCGGGCCCCTTGGGCGGTGATGCCGAGATCGCGCTGGAGGTCCTGGAGAATCGATGCCGGCGGGTGATCTTCCTCGAGGATCCGCAGGTCGCGCGCCAGCACGAAGCCGATATCCAGCTCCTCGAGCGCTCCGCACGGATTACCACCGAGCGCACGATGTGCGTCAGCGACCGGGCGAGCGCGGACGCGTGGGTCGGAAGCTGCGAGAAGCGCCGACGGGCTCGTATCCCGGGATAATCCCCGCAGTTAAACGTAACGCACCGCCAGGACCTCGTACTCGCGCACGCCCGAAGGCGCCTTGACCTCGGCGGTGTCGCCGACATTCTTGCCGATCAAGGCGCGGGCGATCGGTGAGCTGACCGAGATCTTGGCCGCCTTGATGTCGGCCTCGTCGTCGCCGACGATCTGATAGCTGACCTGGTCGCCCGAGGTAAGATCCTCGAGGTCGACCGTGGCGCCGAACACAATGCGTCCCCCGGCGTCGAGCTCCGCCGGGTTGACCACGTGCGCGTCTGCGAGCTTGGACTCGATGTCGCGGATGCGTGCCTCGATGAAGCCCTGGCGCTCCTTGGCCGCGTGATATTCCGCGTTTTCCGAGATATCGCCGTGCAATCGCGCCTCGCCGATCGCGCGCACGATCGTCGGCCGCTCCACGGTTTTCAGCTGCTGCAGCTCGGCTTTAAGCCGCTGCGCGCCGGCGATGGTCATGGGATGTCTGCTCATCTGTGATGGACCTGCAAGAGCCTTGGAGAGAAGTCGTTCAATGCAGTCGCCGGTGCAGCGCCTGCGTGGCGTAAGGCACGAGCTCCCGCAAGCCCTGCATGCCGATCGCTGCCGCGCGTGCGCCGGCGATCGTCGTGTACGTCGGCACCTGGCCGTTCAGCGCAGCGCGGCGGATGACGTAGCTGTCCTGGATGGCGCTGCGTTTCTCCTCGACCGTATTGACCACCAATGCGATCTCGTCGTTCACGATCATGTCGACGATATGGGGACGGCCCTCCGCCACCTTGTTCACCGGCGTCACCGGCAGACCCGCGGCGGCGAGCGCGGTGGCGGTCCCGCGCGTGGCGACCAGCTTGAAGCCGAGCCCCGAGAGCGCACGGGCAACGTCGATCACCTTCGCCTTGTCGGGATTCTTGACGCTCACGAAAACGTTGCCGGAGCTCGGCAACTTCACGCCGGCGGCGAGCTGCGACTTGAGGAACGCTTCGGCGAACGATTCGCCCACCCCCATCACTTCGCCGGTCGACTTCATTTCCGGTCCGAGAATCGTGTCGACCCCGGGGAACTTGATGAAGGGGAACACCGCTTCCTTCACAGAGAAATACGGGGGCACGATCTCCCCCTCGACGTCTTGCTGCGCCAGCGTCTGTCCCACCATGCAGCGCGCGGCGATCTTCGCCAGAGGACGCCCGGTCGCCTTGGAGACGTACGGCACCGTGCGCGACGCGCGGGGATTGACCTCCAGCACGTACACCACGCCCTTGCCGCCGTTCTCGGCCGGGAACTGGATCGCGAATTGCACGTTCATCAGGCCGACGACGTTGAGACCACGCGCCATCGCCACGGTCTGCCGGCGCAGCTCGTCCTGCAGCTCGGGCGAGAGCGAGAAAGGCGGCAGCGAGCAGGCCGAGTCGCCCGAATGGACCCCTGCCTGCTCGATGTGCTCCATGATGCCGCCGATCACGACGTCGGTCCCGTCGCATACCGCGTCGACATCGACCTCGATGGCATCGTTGAGAAAACGGTCGAGCAGCACCGGTGAGTCGTTGGAGACCTTCACCGCCTCGCGCATGTAGCGTTCGAGGTCGCGCTGCTCGTGCACGATCTCCATCGCCCTGCCCCCCAGCACGTAGGACGGCCGCACCACGAGCGGATAGCCGATTTCCCCGGCGGCTTTGAGCGCGTCGGCCTCGGTGCGCGCGGTCCGGTTCGGCGGCTGCCGGAGCTTCAGCCGGTGCAGCATCTGCTGGAAGCGCTCGCGATCTTCCGCCATGTCGATCATGTCCGGCGTGGTGCCGATGATCGGCACGCCGTTCTTTTCCAGGTCGCGCGCGAGCTTGAGCGGGGTCTGGCCGCCGTACTGCACGATCACGCCATAGGGCTTCTCGACGTGGACGATCTCGAGAACGTCCTCGAGAGTCAGCGGCTCGAAGTACAGCCGATCGGAAATGTCGTAGTCGGTCGACACGGTCTCGGGATTGCAGTTGACCATGATCGTCTCGTAGCCGTCCTCGCGCAGCGCCAGCGCCGCGTGCACGCAGCAGTAGTCGAACTCGATGCCCTGCCCGATGCGGTTCGGCCCGCCGCCGAGGACGATCACCTTCTTGCGATCGGTCGGCTGCGCTTCGCATTCTTCCTCGTAGGTCGAGTACATGTACGCGGTACGCGTGGCGAACTCGGCGGCGCAGGTGTCGACGCGCTTGTAGACCGGGCGGATGCCGAACGCGTGGCGGCGCGCGCGCACTTCGGTCTCGCTCGCCTTCCACAGGTGCGCGAGGCGCCGGTCCGAAAAGCCCATGCGCTTGAGCGAGCGCAGTTCCTCGGCCGGGAAATCTGCGAGCTTGCGTTTCTCGATGGCGAGCTCCGTGTCCACGATCTCCTTGATCTGGGCGAGGAACCAGCGGTCGATCTTCGTGTGGTGATAGATTTCCTCGAGCGACATACCGATGCCGAAGGCGTCCGCCACGTACCAGAGACGCTCCGCCCGCGGGTAGGCCAGTTCGTCGGCGATCGTGTCGGGATCGACGGTCTTCAGGTTGAAGCCGTCGACGCCGGTCTCGAGTCCGCGCAGCGCCTTCTGCAACGACTCCTGGAACGTGCGCCCGATCGCCATCACTTCGCCCACCGACTTCATCTGCGTGGTCAGCCGGTCGTCGGCCTGCTTGAACTTCTCGAACGCGAAGCGCGGCACCTTGGTGACCACGTAGTCGATCGTCGGCTCGAACGACGCCGGCATGAAGTGTCCACTGAGCCCGCCCGTAATATCGTTCTTCAGCTCGTCGAGGGTGTAGCCGACGGCAAGCTTGGCGGCAATCTTCGCGATCGGGAAGCCGGTCGCCTTCGACGCCAGAGCCGACGAGCGCGATACGCGCGGGTTCATCTCGATCACGACCATGTGGCCGTCGGTGGGGTTGATCGCGAACTGCACGTTCGACCCGCCGGTATCGACCCCGATCTCGCGCAGGATCGCGATCGACGCGTCGCGCATGATCTCGAATTCCTTGTCGGTCAGCGTCTGCGCCGGAGCGACCGTGATCGAGTCACCCGTATGCACCCCCATCGGGTCGAGGTTCTCGATGGAACAGACGATGATGCAATTGTCCTTTCGGTCGCGGACGACCTCCATCTCGAACTCTTTCCAGCCGAGGAGCGACTGCTCGATCAAGAGCTCGCGCGTCGGCGAGGCGTCGAGTCCGCGCTTGCACATCTCGACGAACTCGTCCTTGTTGTAGGCGATCCCGCCTCCGGTGCCCCCAGGGTGAACGAGGGCCGAATCACCGCCGGGAAACCGATCCACGCCTGGACCTCGAGCGCCTGCTCCAGGTTGTGGGCGATGCCCGAGCTCGCCGACGCGAGCCCGATACGGGTCATCGCCGCCTTGAATTTCTCGCG
>VBCL01000543.1 GCA_005888865.1 Betaproteobacteria bacterium
GCGCCGGATCCGACCGGGCATGTCCGCAGCCGCGACCGTGGATGCGATTCACGATCAGGGCGGTATGGCGGTCGCGGTGCATCCCTTCTGGCGCACTCAAAGACGCGTCCGGAACGGGCCGGTGCACGGGGTCGGCTGGCTCGCGGCCGAGCTCGACTTCGACGCGATCGAGGTCGAGAACGCGACGCCTGGGTTCTACTTCTTCAACCAGCTCGCGCACCGGCTCAACATGGGCCTGGGCTGCACGGAGCTGGGCGGCTCCGACGCGCACATCCTGGACGCGGTCGGGCGGGCGTATACCGAGTTTCCGGGCAAGACGCCGAAGGAGCTGCGCACCGCGATCGAGGCAGGCACGACGGTGGCGCGCCGCCGCCGCTACCGAGCGATGGGCCTGATGCGGTACGCGGCCTGGGGCCTGAACCACCAGAGGTACGCGGTAGGCTGATCGGGCCCTAATTACGCCTCGCTGACGCCACCGGAGCCTAATTCCCACCGTCGATACGCTCCGCTGGATGCGGCGGTGCGGAATCAGTCGGTTCAGACCGCCATACCATGAATGTGGCGCCCGCTTAGCTCAGGGGACCAGAGCATCTGTCTTCGGAACAGAGGGTCGGGGGTTCGAATCCCTCAGCGGGCACCTTTCTCAGGAGCGGTTTCGAACGCGTGGAAGACACCGAGTCAGCTAGGTTGCATAACCACAACCGCAGCAACAGGTTCGGATCAGGAGGTTGCGAGTTCGAGTCTTGCAGCGGGTACCAACCTCGTTCCGCCAGCGTTCAACGATGGTGGTTTGCCCCTTAAGCAATTACGCTTAACGGCCGAATGAAGAAACTGCGGTTTGTCACGGCGCGGTGAGCCAAACACCCGGCCAACTGGCCCCACTGGCCATCGGGAGCTTGTCAGCCGATGGCCGTTTCCGGTGGGACGGCGCGAACTGGCTACCTGTGGCTGTGGTCAGTGCACCATCGCAACAGCGGGTGGTTGTCTCGGCCGGCACTGCATTCAAAATCGGGTTCTTCGGGTTTTGGGGAGCGGCTGTTGCGAGCATCGTTGTCTGGATCCTCGCTTTCATCGTTTTGGGAGCGTGCGGCGCGATGCTGGCGGGCGCCCTTCGTGGCACGCCCTCGCCGCCCTAAGGACACGCAATCAAGTAGGCCGCGTAAGTGTCCTGAATGCCACGCCATGTAGTGCTGCTGCGTGGCATCAACCTCGTCCGTCACAACCGGATTGCGATGCCCGAGTTGCGCGCTGCGCTCGGGGCTGATGGATTCCGCGATGTGATGACGTACGTGCAGAGCGGCAATGTCGTCCTCTCGAGCCGGGCCTCAACAGAGCGGGTAGCCAAACGGGTCAACGCGGTCATCAAGCAGCGACTGGGTTTGGACATCGTGGTGCTCGTGCGCTCGGACGATGAGCTCGCTGAGGTCGTGCGTCGCAATCCGCTCGCGCACATCGCGACCAATCCGAGTCGCCATGTCGTCACCTTTCTATCTGATGAGCTTCCGCATGGCTTTGCCGACGACCTCGCGAAGGTCGCGCGACATGAGCCTTTCGCGATCATCGGCCGGGAGGTTTACTCATGGCACCCGGACGGCATCGGCCGCACGCCACTCTGGGAACGGCTCGCGTCGAAGTCCCTCGGCATCGCCGCGACCTCCCGCAACTGGACCACCGTCACGACTTTGTTGGCGATGGCGCACGACGGGTAAAATCAACCGGCTCAAAGCCGGGCGGCTGGCGGAACTGGTAGACGCGCACGTTTGAGGGGCGTGTGGGGTAACCCATCCGGGTTCGAGTCCCGGGTCGCCCACTTCAATTCGGCGGGCTTTCCATAACGCGAACCGACGTCGGGAGAAGGCGGAGCTCCGCTGCCCGCAGCTACAGGGATCGTTTGATCCGGGTGTTGGTCGCGTCCAGCTCGAAAGGATCGAGTCGAATGCCGTGGCCCACGATATGACCCGAAGCCGAATCGCGTGTCACGCCGGTGATCCATTGGTAGCCCAGGTCCAACGTGTTGTTGAACCACTCTTGCGGAAACACCTCGACTGCACCTTCGTGAGCCCGCCAGGAGTAAATGCTCGCAGCAGCCTTTGCGCCTGGGGGCCCGTCGCCCAGTAGCAGAACCTCGTCATCTCGGCACATCTCAAGTCGCGGCGCGGGATGCGTCCCGGGCTCTAAGGCGTCGCTGAGACGCTCCACCTGCATTGGTCGCGACCTGGTGATCACGGGATGGCGAGCCTTCTCGGCTTCGCCTTTCGCGAGCTCAAGGTCATCGATTGCCGTCAGGTTGGCGACATCGTGAACTTCGACTGTTAGAAAGCCGTTTGCTCGGAAGTAGGAGACGAGGTAGCCATCAGTCGCAGGGAGTGACCATGCGACGTATGCGAGCGCGTACAAGGCCGCACGAGATAGCTGACGGGGCCCTTGGCCCCGGAGAACCTCCATCTGAAGAGCCGGTTGCCCGTTGGATCGACAGGTGTGGTACGCGGCATGAACCACGGAGCCGGCCCAGGCGCAGACAAGGCGACTTCTCTAAGGCGTTGCTGCTCTGGGTCAGGTGTCGTAATAGCAATTCTCGCAGCAGTCTTGGGACATCGAGTTGTCAGGGCTTCCCGGGTTTTAGAAGCGCGTCGCCGGGCTGACCTAGGCCGATTACTTTTCCGAGGATGCTGGGCTGGTTCGCGTTACGGAAACTGCGGCCCACCACGCTTTCCGTAACGCGAACCGAGGTCGCGGGAAGACGGAAGGTCGGGATGATGCTGTCGCGGCTCTCGACCCTGACCTCGACGATCAGCTCCTTGAGCAGCGCTCTGCGCTGACCGGGCCGTTCCGTTGAGCATCGCATCGCGGAGCGCCTCTTCCGCGTCCCGCACGGCCTTCTTACTCGGCTCCTCTGTACTTTCAAT
>VBCL01000041.1:0-8923 GCA_005888865.1 Betaproteobacteria bacterium
TTAGGCGGCGCAGTCGTCGCAAGCGGGTGGCTCGTGCGCGGCGGCCTCCTTGCACCCTCCTTGCGAGTACCATCGGCTTGTGTCGGCCACGCATCCGACTCGCCACGCGCGATCCCCACGCTGCGCGTGGGGCCCCTCGCCGCGGGCTCGCGTCGCTACTCGTGGGTTGAGTCGCCGCCGCGAGCCGGGTACCCGCTCGACGACGTCCTTGCGCCCCAGCGCCGTAGTCACCGCGGCTCAGCACAGCCGAAACACATCGCGCCCGCACTCAAAGCGGGCGTTCGCCGTTGCTCTGCCCAATCGTCCGCGTCAATCCCCCCGAAATCGCACGCGCATCACCTTCCGGTCGTACTCGGCCTCGGTCGCGCGGGTGATCTCCTTGCCGTCGGCGGCGATCACGCGGCCGCCGCTGCGGCGGCAGC
Organism: Betaproteobacteria bacterium; assembly: GCA_005888865.1. Classification (GTDB taxonomy): domain Bacteria; phylum Pseudomonadota; class Gammaproteobacteria; order Burkholderiales; family Casimicrobiaceae; genus PALSA-1003. The sequence continues at coordinate 423 of VBCL01000041.1, forward strand.
CTTCGCGCTCGTACTGGCAGGGGCCCATTTCCGGATGCTTCGCGCACAACGTGGCGACTTTGGGGACGAACTCGATCGCGGTGATCCTGCGCTGCTCGCCCGACCCGACCACGCAGACGTAGATCGCGCCGGCCGGAACCGCGACCGGAGGCTCCGCCGGGACCGTGGGCGCGGCTATCGGCGGTGGCGGCGGCACGGGACGGCGGACGACGGGCGGGGTCGGCGCGCCGGCTTGCGGGACGATCACCGGTGGGCCGGCGGGCGGCCCGACGCAGGCTGCCAGGATCGCGGCGGCGCTCGCAAGGAGGGTGACGGCACGGGTTCGTATCATTGCGCTCTCCAGGCCACGGGGCCGGGTTAGGCGGGTCGCGCGGCTAGGAGCACCGGCACCTTGGCCGAGTTCCACCCGCTCGCCTGAGGAGGGCTGCTGGACGGCCCGGCCCCTTCATTTAGACGTCGATTTCTGGTATTATCACGCTCGATAAGTAAGAGAAATGGGCTCGACAGCCCATTTTTTTTTGCTTTTTCGATTTTGAGGCGATGGCAGTGCCGGTGAGGATGTCCGAATTGTTGGAGCGCACGTTACCCCCGATGGGTTACGAGATGGTCGACTGCGACTTGTCGGCGTCGGGGCGGCTCGTGCGCGTGTTTATCGACAAGCCGGGTGGCGTCAACGTCGAGGATTGCGCCCAGGTCAGTAGTCACCTGACGCACCTTTTCGCTGCCGAAGGTATCGACTACGAGCGGTTGGAAGTCTCATCGCCCGGATTGGATCGGCCATTGAAGAAGGAAGCGGATTTCGTGCGCTTCGACGGCATGGAGGCCAAGCTCAAGTTGCGCGAGCCGATCGGCAACTCCAGGCGCGTCAAGGGCATCCTGCGCGGCGTCGATGCCGGAATATTGCGATTGGAGACCGTGGAAGGAACCCACGCGATCCCGCTCGCCCACATCTACAAGGCAAGACTGGTACCGAAGATCGAGTGGAGAAACACCAAATGAACCGCGAATTGCGCTTCTCGTCGACGCCCTGGCGCGCGAGAAGAATGTACCCAAGGAGATCGTCTTCTCGGCGCTGGAGGCGGCGCTCGCCTCGGCGACCAAGAAGAAATACGCCGACAACATCGAAGCCCGCGTCTCGATCGATCGTGAGACCGGCGACTACGAGTCGTTCCGGCGCTGGACCGTCGTGCCCGACGAAGAGCACGAGGAGCCCGCGCATCAGATCGCGATTACCGACGCCGCCGAGCGGGATCCTCCGCTCGCCCTCGGTGACGTGGTCGAAGCGCCTCTCGAACCGGTCGAATTCGGCCGGATCGGCGCACAGGCCGCGAAGCAGGTGATCCTGCAAAAGATCCGCGACGCCGAGCGCGAGCAGATCCTGAACGATTTTCTCGAGCGCCAGGACAACCTGCTCACCGGCACCGTGAAGCGGATCGAGCGCGGCAACGTGATCGTCGAGTCGGGTCGCATCGAGGGCATGATCCCGCGCGACCAGTTGATCCCCAAGGAGAACATTCGAGTCGGTGATCGCGTGCGCGCGTACGTGACCAAGATCGAGGCGCAGGCGCGCGGCCCGCAGCTCCTGCTGTCCCGCGTCGTTCCCGAGCTGGTGGAGCGGCTGTTCGAGCTGGAGGTGCCCGAGATCGAAGAGGGGCTGATCGAAATCAAGGCGGCAGCGCGCGACCCCGGCATCCGGGCCAAGATCGCGGTCAAGTCGAACGATCCGCGGCTCGACCCTCAGGGCACCTGCATCGGCATGCGCGGCTCGCGCGTGACCGCGGTGACCAACGAGCTTGCGGGCGAGCGCGTCGACATCGTCCTGTTTTCGGAGGACCCGGCCAAGTTCGTCGTCAACGCGCTCTCGCCGGCCGAGATCTCCAGCATCCTCGTCGACGAGGAGAAGCACGCCATGGATGTCGTCGTCGACGAGGAGAACCTCGCGATGGCGATCGGTCGCAGCGGGCAGAACGTGCGACTCGCCTCCGAGCTTACCGGCTGGGAGATCAACCTGATGGGCGTCGAGGAGTCGCAGCAGAAGCATCAGGTCGAGAGCGACAAAATTCGTGCGCTCTTCGTGGAGAAGCTCGACGTCGACCAGGAAGTTGCCGACATCCTGATCCAGGAGGGATTTTCAACGCTGGAGGAGATTGCCTACGTACCACTGAATGAGATGCTGGAAATCGAGTCCTTCGACGAGGAAACCGTCAACGAGCTGCGCAGCCGCGCGCGCAACGCTTTGCTGACTGAGGCGATCGTGCGCGAGGAGAGCGTCGAGAACGTGTCCGAGGACTTGTTGAACCTCGAAGGCATGGATACGGAGACGGCGGGGCTGCTCGCCGAGAAGGGCATCACCAATCGCGACGCGCTCGCCGACCTCGCGGTCGACGAGCTGACCGAGCTCACCGCAATTCCGGCCGAGCGCGCACAGGACCTCATCATGAAGGCGCGCGCGCATTGGTTCGCGGACGCGGAACCAAGCCCCGTGGAGCAGAGCCAGTAGGCAGGCGCTCCGCGGTGCAGACTTAAGGCTGGAGAAAGATCATGGCTCAAACAACGATCGAGAAATTCGCGACCGACTTGAAGATGCCGTCGGGCATTCTGCTCGAGCAGCTCGCCAAGGCGGGCGTCGCCGGCAAGAAGGAAGGCGACAGGCTCTCCGAGCAGGACAAGACGCGACTGCTCGACTACCTGCGCAAACAGCACGGCGGACAGGATCTGAAAAAGAAGATCACGCTGACGCGCAAGCAGACTTCGGAAATCAAGGCTGCCGACAGCACGGGGCGCGCGCGCACGATCCAGGTCGAGGTCCGCAAGAAGCGCACCTTCGTCAAGCGCGACGGCACCGACGCTGCCGCTCCGCCCGAAGAAACGGTGGCGCCGCAGCCGGTCGTCTCCGCCGTGGAAGCTGCCGCGCGCGAAGAAGAAGCGCGCAAGGCGCAGGCCCTGATCGCCAAGCAGCAGGAAGAGGTCCAGCAGAAGCACGAGCAGGCGGCGAAGCGCAAGACCAAGAAGGAGATCGAGGCCGAGGAAGCCGCAGCGAAGGCCGCCGAAGCGGCAGCGGCCAAGGCCAAGGAAGCGGTCGCGACGCAACCGGTCTCCGAAGCCAAGCCCGCGGCGAAGACCGAGGGCACGCTGCACAAGCCGACCGCGAAGCCGGGCGCGAAGAAGGACAAGTCGCGCAAGCCGTCTGCGACGGCGTTCCAGGAAGAGGCCGCACGCCGTCGCGCGTTGAAGCTGCGTGGCGGCGACGCCGCCGCGGCGACGACCGCGTGGAAGCAGCCCAAGGGCGGAAAGCACCGCCACGAGGAAGGCGAGGAAGAGGGCGAAGCGATCCAGGGCGCCTCGCCGGAACCGGTCATCCGCGAGATTTCGGTGCCGGAGACGATCAGCGTCGCCGAGCTCGCGCACAAGATGGCGGTGAAAGCCGCGGAAGTCATCAAGGTCCTGATGAAGCTCGGCACCATGGTCACGATCAATCAGGTGCTCGACCAGGAAACCGCGATGATCGTGGTCCAGGAGATGGGACACAAGCCGATCGCCGCGAAGCTCGACGATCCCGACGCGCTCCTCGCAGAATCGGCGCAGGCGTCGAGCGCCGAAGCGCTGCCTCGCCCGCCGGTGGTCACCGTGATGGGTCACGTCGATCATGGCAAGACGTCGTTGCTCGACTTCATCCGCCGCACCCGCGTGGCGAGCGGTGAAGCGGGCGGCATCACCCAGCATATCGGCGCGTATCACGTCGAGACCCCGAAGGGCGTGATCACGTTTCTCGACACGCACGGCCATGAGGCGTTCACGGCCATGCGTGCGCGCGGCGCTAAGGTGACCGATATCGTGGTGCTGGTCGTTGCCGCGGACGATGGCGTCATGCCCCAGACCAAGGAGGCGATCGCGCACGCCAAGGCCGGCAATGTGCCGATCGTGGTCGCGATTAACAAGATCGACAAGCCGGAGGCCAATCCCGATCGCGTCAAGCAGGAACTGGTCGCCGAGAGCGTGCTTCCCGAGGAGTATGGCGGCGAGACGCAGTTCGTTCAGGTGTCGGCAAAGACGGGCAAGGGGATCGACAACCTGCTCGACGCAATATTGCTGCAGGCCGAAGTGCTCGAGCTCAAGGCGCCTCGCGAATCGATGGCGAAGGGGATCGTCATCGAGTCGCGCCTGGACAAGGGCAAGGGCCCGCTTGCGACAGTGCTGGTGCACTCCGGAACGCTCAAGCGCGGCGACATCGTCCTCGCGGGGGCGGTGTTCGGCCGCGTGCGCGCCATGACCGACGAAACCGGCAAGAGCGTGCCGAGCGCCGGCCCGGCGATCCCGGTCGAGATCCAGGGTTTGTCCGACGTGCCGCTCGCCGGCGAGGACGTGATGGTGCTCGGCGACGAGCGGAAGGCACGCGAGATCGCGCTCTTCCGGCAGGGCAAGTTCCGCGACGTCAAGCTCGCCAAGCAGCAGGCAGCCAAGCTCGAGAGCATGTTCGCCGAGGGCAGCGGGCAGGAAGTCAAGACGCTCACGCTCATCATCAAGGCTGACGTGCAGGGCAGCTACGAGGCCTTGGCGATGTCGCTCGCGAAGCTCTCCACCGACGAGGTGAAGGTCAATATCGTGCACGCCGCGGTCGGGGGCATCACCGAATCCGACGTCAACCTGGCGCTCGCTTCGAAAGCGGTGATCATCGGTTTCAACACCCGCGCCGACGTTGCCGCGCGCAAGCTCGCCGAGCACAACGGCGTCGACATCCGCTATTACAACATCATTTACGAAGCGGTCGACGAGGTGAAGGCGGCGCTCTCGGGCATGCTGGCGCCGGACAAGAAGGAAAGCCAGCTCGGGCTGATCGAAGTCCGCGAGGTGTTCAAGATCTCCAAGATCGGGACGGTTGCCGGTTGCTATGTCCTCGAAGGCCTGATACGGCGTGGAGCGAAGATTCGCGTGCTGCGCGACAATGTCGTCATCCACGATGGCGAGCTCGACTCGCTCAAGCGTTTCAAGGACGACGTGCGCGAGGTCAAGGCCGGGTTCGAATGTGGTCTTTCGGTGAAAAACTTCAACGACATCGAGAAGGGTGACCAACTCGAGGCGTATGAGATCGTGGAAGTGTCACGTACCCTATAAGCGTCATTCCCGCGGAAGCGGGAATCCAGTGTCGTTGGTGGAAAGTCGCTGGGTCCCCGCTTTCGCGGGGACGACGACCGAGCCGGACAATCGATGAAAAAACATTCCCAGCGTGCACAACGTGTCGGCGACCAGATCCAGCGCGAGCTTGCGGATCTGCTTCGCCTGCACGTCAAGGATCCGCGCATCGGGATGGTGACGGTCACGGCCGTCGAGGTCTCGCCGGACCTGTCGCATGCGAAGATCTTCGTGACGCATCTCGGCGGCCATGAAAAGGCCGCGGAGGTTGTCGAGGCGCTGCAGCATACCGCCGGTTATCTGCGCAGCGAGCTGTCGCACCGGCTCGATCTCTACACGGTGCCGCAGCTTCACTTCGCGTACGACGACTCGATCGAGTCGGGCCTCCGGTTGTCGAAGCTGATCGACGACGCAGTGGCCGAAGACCGCAAGCACCCGGAAGGCTGATGGCCTCCGCAGGTGCGCGCCGCCGTCTCGATGGCGTGCTGCTGCTCGACAAGACCAGGGGTCTTTCGTCCAACGCCGCGCTGCAGCGGGCGAAGCGCTTGTATCGCGCCGAGAAGGCAGGCCATACCGGGACGCTCGATCCGCTGGCCACGGGGCTGCTGCCGATCTGCTTCGGCGAAGCGACCAAGTTCGCGCAGCTTCTGCTCGACGCGGATAAGACCTACGTTGCGACGTTGCGGCTCGGCTTGACGACGACGACCGGCGACGCAGAGGGTGAGGTCCTGGCCACGCGCCCGGTCGTGTCGTCGGCCGATCAGCTGAAAGCCATGCTGCCGCGCTTTGTCGGGCGGATTGCCCAGGTGCCGCCGCGCCATTCGGCGCTCAAGCGCGACGGACGCAAGTACTACGAGTACGCTCGCGAGGGCGTGGAAATCGTGCGCACGGCGCGCGAGGTGGAGGTCCGCGACATCGTGTTGACGTCGTGGCGCGCGCCGGAGGTCGAGCTTCGCGTTCATTGTGGCAAGGGCACCTACATCCGCGCGCTTGCCGAAGACATCGGCGAGGCGCTCGGCTGCGGTGCGCATCTCGCCGCGCTGTCGCGTACCGGCGCCGGTGAGTTCGCGCTGGCCCATGCGGTCACGCTGGATGCGCTGGCAGAGTTGAGCGAAGCCGAGCGCGACGCTGCGCTCCTGCCGGTCGACGCACTGGTCGCACGACTGGACCGGCTGGACTTCGACGACGCCGAAGCGAGCCGGCTGGTCCAGGGCCGGCCCGTCACCCGCGTCGGGGCACCCGACGGCCTGGTGCGCGTCTATGCGGCGGGCGCATTCGCGGGAGTGGCCGACGTGCGCGAGGGCGTGGTTCAGGCGCGACGGCTGTTCGCGCAACCGCAGCGGTGCACGACGGATGGATGACTCGCGCTCGAGACGAAACTCTCTTGAATCCTAAGCATTTTTCGGGTTACAATCGTAGTCTTTCGCGAAGTTTGGAGTAAGCTAATGTCTGTCACGGTTCAAGAGAAGGCCCAGGTCATCGCCGACCATCAGCGGGTGAAGGGCGATACCGGGTCGCCCGAGGTGCAGATCGCGCTGTTGACGGCGCGCATCAACGGGCTCAACGACCATTTCAAGATCAACGTCAAGGACCATCACTCCAGGCGCGGCCTGCTGCGGATGGTGTCGCGTCGCCGCAAGCTGCTCGACTATCTCAAGACGCGCAATACCGACAGCTATCGGACGCTGATCGAAAAGCTCGGCCTGCGCAAATAGTGAGGGCCGGAATCCCGCGACCCCGCCGCAGCGGATTTATCGTTCATGCCTGCCGTGTGGGCTCCAATGAGGCTCCGGCCCTACTGATCAACCCGCAATGGCCACTGTCCGCTGCCAATTGAGTTGGCAACTGAGTGGCCATTGACGCTTTCGGACTCCTGAGGAAACAACCGTGTCAATGACCAGAAAATCGATCCCGTACGGCAAGCACACGCTGACGCTGGAGACGGGCGAGATTGCCCGCCAGGCGGGTGGCGCCGTGCTGGTCAACCTCGACGACACCGTCGTGCTCGTCACCGTCGTCGCCGCCAAGCAGGCGAAGCCGGGTCAGGACTTCTTCCCGCTGACCGTGGACTACCAGGAGAAGACCTACGCCGCCGGCCGCATTCCCGGCGGATTCTTCCGACGCGAAGGCCGCCCGTCCGAGAAGGAAACGCTGACGTGTCGTCTGATCGACCGGCCGATCAGGCCGCTGTTTCCGGAAGGCTTCTACAACGAAGTGCAGGTGATCGCGACGGTCATGTCGGTCGATCCGGAGATCGATCCCGACATTCCCGCGCTGATCGGCGCCTCGGCGGCGATCGGCCTGGCAGGCATTCCATTCGACGGCCCGATCGGCGCGGCGCGCGTCGGCTATATCGATGGTCAGTACGTGCTCAACCCGACCAAAACCGAGCTCACGACCTCCAAGCTCGACCTCGTGGTCGCCGGGACCGAAGCCGCGGTGCTCATGGTCGAATCGGAAGCGAAAGAACTCCCCGAGGAAGTGATGCTCGGCGCTGTGGTCTACGGACACCAGCAGCAGCAGGCGGTGATCGAGCTGATCCACGCGCTGGTCGAGGAAGCGGGCAAGCCGCTCTGGGATTGGAAGGCGCCGCCGAAGGACGAAGCGATGATCGCCAAGGTCACGGCGGCCGCCGAGGGCGATCTGCGCGCGGCGTATTCGCTGCGCCAGAAGCAGGCCCGCCAGCAGCGCCTCAAGGAAATCGCGGCGAAGGTCGAAACCGAATGTCTCGCTGCGGACGCCGATGCCGACGCCAAGAACCACGTCGGCAACCTGCTCTTCGACATCGAGGCCAAGATCGTCCGCAGTCAGATCCTGTCCGGCGAGCCCCGCATCGACGGACGCGACACTCGGACCGTCCGTCCGATATCGATCCGCACCAGCGCATTGCCGCGCACGCACGGCTCGGCGCTGTTTACGCGCGGCGAGACGCAGGCGATGGTCGTCGCCACGCTCGGCACCGTGCGCGACGAGCAGATCATCGATGCGCTGATGGGTGAATATCGGGAACGATTCATGTTCCACTACAACATGCCGCCGTACGCGACCGGCGAAACCGGCCGCGTCGGCAGCCCGAAGCGGCGCGAAATCGGCCACGGCCGGCTCGCCAAACGGGCACTCGTCGCGGTATTGCCCGGCGGCGAGGAATTCGCCTATTCGATCCGCGTCGTCTCCGAGATCACCGAATCGAACGGCAGCTCGTCGATGGCATCGGTCTGCGGCGCGAGCCTCGCGCTGATGGACGCCGGGGTGCCGATGAAGGCGCACGTTGCCGGCATCGCGATGGGGCTCATCAAGGACGGCAACCGATTCGCCGTGCTCTCCGACATCCTCGGCGACGAGGATCATCTCGGCGACATGGACTTCAAGGT
>VBCL01000041.1:9013-11343 GCA_005888865.1 Betaproteobacteria bacterium
ATCCTGCACCGGATGCAGGAAGCGTTGCCGCACGCGCGCACCGAGCTCTCGCAGCACGCGCCGCGGATGATGACCTTCAAGATCAATCCAGAGAAGATCCGCGATGTGATCGGCAAGGGTGGCTCGGTGATCCGTGCGCTCACCGAGGAGACGGGCACGACCATCGACATCCAGGACGACGGCATGGTGACCATAGCGTCGGTCAACGCCGATGCCTGCAATGCGGCGCGCCGGCGCATCGAGGAGATCACCGCCGACGTCGAGGTCGGCCGGGTCTACGAAGGCACCGTGCTCCGCCTGCTCGATTTCGGGGCGATCGTGCAGATCCTCCCGGGCCGCGACGGTCTGTTGCATATTTCGCAGATCGCGAAGGAGCGGGTCAACAACGTCTCCGATTATGTCAAGGAAGGGCAGGTTGTCCGCGTCAAGGTGCTCGAGGCGGACGAAAAGGGTCGCGTGCGTCTGTCGATGAAGGCCGCGGCGGAAGACGCCGCGCATGCCGCGGCGCCGGCGGAAACGCCGCTCGCACCGGGCGCCTGACGCGAACGCCCGCTCGCGTAATGCATGGGAAGGGGGCCGAAGCAGGCCCCCTTTGTGCTTCTGGAGAACGATCGATGACCCGCACCACGATGCGCGTCGAGCGCGATACCTTCGGACCGATCGAAGTCCCGGCGGACCGGCTCTGGGGCGCGCAGACGCAGCGCTCGCTGGAGCACTTCCGCATCTCGACCGAAAAGATGCCGCCCGCCCTCATCCGGGCGCTGCTGATGGTCAAGCGGAGCGCCGCGCGCGTGAACATCGCGCTTGGGCTTCTCGATAAGAAGAAGGCGGAAGCCATCATCGCTGCCGCGGAGGAAGCGCTTGCCGGAAAACATGGCGGCGAGTTCCCGCTGGCGATCTGGCAGACCGGGTCGGGCACGCAAACCAACATGAACGTCAACGAAGTGCTGGCCAACCGCGCCTCAGAAATCCTGGGCGGACCGCGCGGCGAGGGGCGCCTCGTCCACCCCAATGACGACGTCAATCGCGGCCAGTCGTCGAACGATGTTTTTCCGACCGCGATGAACATCGCTGCGGCGGAGACGGTGTCGCGCGATCTGCTGCCGGCGCTGAAGGCGCTGCAGGCCACGCTGGCGGCGAAAGCGGCTGCCTTCGCCGACATCGTCAAGATCGGCCGTACACATCTGCAGGACGCCACACCGCTCTCGCTCGGCCAGGAGTTCTCCGGCTACGCGGCGCAGCTCGGGTACGCGGCAGCACACATCGAGGCGGCGCTGCCGCACGTTTTCGAGCTGGCGCAGGGCGGGACCGCGGTCGGCACGGGCTTGAACACGCATCCCGAATTCGGCGCGCGCGTCGCCGCCGACATTGCAGCGTATAGCGGCTTGCCGTTCGTCTCGGCGCCGAACAAGTTCGAGGCGATGGCGGCCGCCGATGCGCTGCTGAGCCTCCACGGCGCACTCAAGACGCTCGCCGCAGCATTGATCAAGATCGCCAACGACGTGCGCTGGCTCGCGAGCGGGCCGCGCTCGGGTCTGGGCGAGATCACGATCCCGGAGAACGAACCCGGAAGCTCGATCATGCCGGGCAAGGTCAATCCCACGCAGTGCGAGGCGCTGACCATGCTCGGCGCGCAGGTGCTCGGCAACGACGTGGCGATCGGCATCGGCGACGCATCGGGCACTTTCGAGCTCAACGTCTTCCGCCCGCTGATCATCCACAACGTGCTGCAGAGCGTGCGCCTGCTCGCGGACGGGATGAAAAGCTTCGATCTGCATTGCGCGCGTGGCATCGAGCCCGACCGCAAGCGGATCGCGGATCTCCTGCAGCGTTCGCTGATGCTGGTGACCGCGCTCAATCCGCACATCGGCTACGACAAATCCGCGGCGATCGCCAAGAAGGCACACCGCGAAGGCACGACGCTCAAGGAAGCCGCGCTGGCGCTGGGGTATGTGACCGAAGCGCAATTCGACGAGTGGGTGCGGCCGGAGAAGATGATCGGGCCGGATTAGGGGATCCTGAACAAGCCAACCGTTCGCCCTGAGCCTGTCGAAGGGCGGCGGCTCGCTGTCCGTTCATGGTTCGACAAGCTCACCACGAACGGACTCAATGGGCTACTGCAGGATCGCCTCGCCGCTTACGGTGACGGTGACTTCGGTGGTTCCGGCCTCGACCGCGACTGGCGCGCCGCCACCCGGTGAGGCCATCGCCTGCGCGCGCATGAGGGGATAAACCGGGCCGCCGCCACTCGGCTGGACCGTGACGTGGCCGACGCGCCAGCCGTTGAAACCGAGCCCCACCGCAGCCTGCTTCGCCCGGGCCTGCCAGCT
>VBCL01000047.1:0-4082 GCA_005888865.1 Betaproteobacteria bacterium
GCGGCAATAGAATCTTTGTCGGTATCCCCGATCGAACGGGCCACCTCCTGCTTGCCGCGATAGACGATGAACGTGCTTTGCTCCGCCACGCGCAGCGTTCGGCGGACGTCCTTTTGCGTGTCGAAGTTGACCCTGAGTACCGTGTAGTCCTTGAACTCCGGCTTCGCCATCAGTTCCGAAACGATCGGTGCTTGCTGCTTGCAGGTGGGACACCAATCCGCATAAACGTGGATCAGCACCGGCTTGTTGGCCCCTTGCAATGCGTCGAATGTCGCCTGGTCGAACGGCTTGATCTGCGCAGCAAGGGCGCCAGTCGCCGCAACGAGGGAGAGCACCGCGACCAACGTTCGCATTCCAACTTTCATCGATAACCTCCAAGAGTAGAGACCACGTAGTAATGAGCTGATTTCGATTTCGATTCCGATCAATGGTTCCGGCGAGAGGCCGTGCTGTCCATTGATTTCAATTCATGCCCGCTTCGCTGCGGGATTCGAGGCCTGCCGATCCACTCGTAGTCGATTCAACGCGTGCCGCGGCGCGTGAAACAAACGAAACAAGAATGCCCTCCCGCTGAAATCCCCCTGCCGCACCGCCCCAATAGACTCCGCTGTTTCCCGGCTTCACGGAAACTCGATCGGGTCATCTGAATTGAGAAACCGTGCTGCCGATATTTCAAAACCACAGCATCGATAAGGAGCAAGGACATGAGATCGCGAACGAGTTTGGCAGCAGCGATGATTACCGCGGGGGTGCTTGCGACTCCCGCCTGGGCAGGCCCCTTTTCCTTCACCACCGGCAACACCGACGGGCTGCTCGGGGCGCTTTCCCGGAGTGAGAGCACGGGAAAGATCGAGACCGAGACGGCCGATGACTTCATCCTCACGGAGACCACGGTCATCAACGCAGCAACGATTACCGGGTTGATCACTGCACCCCTGGCGAATATCAGCAACGTCGAGGTCGAGCTGTATCACGTGTTTCCCCTGGATTCGGACACGCTTCGCCAGCCGCGCGTCCTCACGCGGACCAACTCGCCGGCCGACGTCGAAATCGATGCGGCCACCCGCGACGGCGGCGATGGAACGCTCGGTTTTTCGGCAAGCCCGCTGAACGCGAGCTTTTCGGTGGCGAACACCGTCGTGAACGGCATCAACCCGACTCCCAGCACAACGGGTGGCGAGGGGCCGGCGAGCGGGGAAGAGGTCCAGATCACCATCACGTTTACCCAACCAATCGTTTTGCCGGCGGGTCACTATTTCTTCCGTCCGGAGGTCCTGGTGAACGGCGGCGATTTCCTCTACCTGTCGGCACCGAAGCCGATCGTGTCGGATTTGCAAGCCTGGATCCGTAACTCGCGGTTGTCGCCGGACTGGGTGCGCATCGGCACCGATGTCATCGGCGGCGGCGCTGCCGCGCCCAAGTTCAATATGACTTTTTCCCTGAGCGGCAACACCGTTCCCGAGGTCGGAACCGCGGGGGAGCCGAGCTGCCACGGCGAGAGCGTCTCTGCGCTGGCCAGGCAGTTTGGCGGGATTCGTTCGGCGGCCTCGACCCTGGGATTCTCCAGCGTGGACGCGCTGCAGGATTCCTTCAAAGAGTTCTGCAATTCGTAGCACGGACGCTTGCGGTCAAGTTCTCTCTGTGACGCGATCCGGGACCCGGTCCCGGAATCCGCGCGAGCGCGCAGCACCGGCGACCAACCACCCAACGCTATCGCCTGGAATCCCGAAGTACACTGTGATCGGCGCATCCCGGAGTGAACCGACAGGTGCGCGTCCGTTGGAAGGAAGAGCCGTGATCACATCCCTATCGGCCGGGCAGACTTGGGACCCGGTTGCATACGAGCGCAACGCCCGCTTTGTCGCCGACCTGGGTGCGCCCGTGGTCGAGCTGCTCGCCCCCCGGCCCGGCGAGGACGTGCTCGACCTCGGCTGCGGCGACGGCGTGCTCACCGAGCGGATCGCCGCCACCGGGGCGCGCGTGCGCGGCTGCGATGCCTCGGTCGAGCTTATTCAAGCCGCCCGAGCGCGCGGACTTAATGTGGATTGGGTAGACGCTCATGCGCTGCCTTACTCTGCAGAGTTCGACGCGGTCTTCTCCAACGCGGCCCTGCACTGGATGACGCGCCCAGCGGAGGTGATCGCGGGAGTACGTCGCGCGCTGCGGCCGGGCGGGCGCTTCGTTGGCGAGTTTGGCGGCTTTGGCAATGTTGCCGCGGTGGTCACCGCCCTCATCGCCGTTCTCGATCGACGCGGCATGGACGGTGCCGCGGCGAAGCCTTGGTACAACCCGACCCCCGAGGAATACGCGGTGCTGGAGGCGCATGGTCTGCGAGTCGACGAGATCCGACTGATCCCCCGCCCGACGCCTCTGCCGACGGGTATGGCGGGCTGGCTCGAGACGTTTGCCGAGCCGTTCGTCCGCCGTCTGCCGGAAGCCGAGCGCGCGGCAGCGATCGACGAGGCGCTACATCTTCTTGCGCCTTCGCTGCGGGACGCATCGGGACAGTGGATCGCTGACTATGTGCGTCTGCGTTTTGCTGCGAGGCGAGCCTAGTTCTCGGCCTTTGACCTCCTGCACGGCGCTGAGCGGATACATGGCGAGTGGCGCTACGCCATAAATCCACGTGTAGTTCAACGCGCGCCGGAGCGTGTGAAACAAACGAAGCAAGAACCCCCTGCCGGTGAAATTCCACTGCCGCACCGAACCCATAGACTGCACTACTGCGCGGTGTGAGCCAATCGCCACATTCTGATCACGCCGATTGGCCGCAGCTGGAAGCTAAGGCCGTGAGCCACTATCGGCCAGCAAAGCGCTGACCTCTTGTTGTATGACGAAGCCTAACTTTAGAAAGGGAATCATGAAATCCGTACTGTTGACCGGCCTGTTCATCGGCACCTTCGGCTCTGGCGCGTTTGCGGCCGAACTCCCTAAGATGCAGAACGGCGTGCTTGTGGATCCGGCGGGACGAACGCTCTACACCTTCGACAAGGACACGGGGGGCAAGAGCAGTTGCAACGGCGGTTGCGCGGCGACGTGGCCGCCGCTGTCGGCAGCTTCCGACGCGAGCGCGAGCGGCGAATTCAGCGTCGCGCTGCGCGATGACGGCAGCAGGCAATGGACATTCCAGGGCAGGCCCTTGTACCTCTATGCGTCCGACCAGAAACCGGGCGATACAAGGGGCGATAATTTCGGTGGCGTCTGGCACCCGGTCCGCGCGGCAACGGCGACACCGCTGGGCGCCGGCACCCCGGCGACCCGGACCTACCGCGATTCGTACTGAGCGTCGTCGTCGGCGCCCGCCACATGAGTGTCAAGGAGCAGCAGCAATGAAAAGTCTCGATACCACCATCGCCGCCGGAGCATCGATCGTTGTGCTTCTTGCCGGTTACGCCTCGGCTCAGGCAGGGAGCCCGGCCGTTCCAGAAACTCTCAAGGTTCCGGCGAGCCAAACGCTATCGGTGAGTGCGCAAGCCATTGGTGTACAGATCTACGAGTGCGCGGCCAGCAAAACGGATCCGACACGTTTCGAGTGGGCTTTCAGGGCGCCGGAAGCGGAGCTATTCGACGACGCCGGGGCCAAGATCGGGAAGCACTATGCAGGTCCTACGTGGGAATCGAATGACGGCAGCAAAGCCGTGGGCGAAGCCAAAGCGCGCGACGATGGTCCGGATCCCAACGCCATTCCGTGGCTGTTGCTGAGCGCGAAGTCAGAAGGGAATGGCATCTTCGGCAAGACGCAGAGTGTCCAGCGGGTGAACACTGCCGGTGGCAAGGCGCCCGCGGACGGATGCAGCCAGGCGCAGGTGGGGAAGGTCGCTCGGATCCCCGATCGAGCGACGTATAGCTTCTACGTCGCGAAACCCTGAACGCGCTCGTTCTCCCAACCCCCGCGCATCGTACGGCGCCGGGACCTGATCGCTCCCGCGTCAAGCTGCTGCGATTGCGATGCCCGGCGCTTTGCGTCAGCATCACGGGTTTCCACGCTCGTGAGTACCTGCCATGCCTTCCATTGAGTATCGCCGACTCGGGTCGAGCGGCCTCGAAGTCTCGACCCTCTGCGTCGGGACCATGATGTTCGG